>CALBMW010000056.1 GCA_937896275.1 uncultured Myxococcales bacterium | reverse complement strand
GGCGACGAGGCTGCGGACGAGTCGGCTGCGGGCGACGAGGCTGCGGGCGACGAGGCTGCGGGCGCAGAGGCTGCGTTTGAGGAACCGGCGGGCGAGGTGGCCGCCCACGACGCACCGGACGCCGAGACCTCGGCGGACGACGCCGACGCCGATCAGCCCGAGTCGATCACCGATGACGATCTGCACATCGAGGCCGAGCCCGAGGCCGCCGCGGCGATCGCGCCGGTGGACGTGGGCGCGTTGCTCGAAGACCTCGAGCTGGCCGTGGGCGACGACGAGCGCCTCGGTCTGCTCGTCCAGGCGGTGGAGGCGCTGAGCGGCGCGGACGATTCGCGGCTGCCGGCCCTCTACCTCGAGGCCACCCGCCTCGCCCCCTTCGATCCGACGCTGTACTGGCGCGCCGGGCGTGACCTGGTCGCGAGCGCGGCGCTGCACCGCACGATCATCGACGGACTCGAGGCGCTCGCCGCCGAGGACGTCGGGGGTCATGGGCTCGCGGTCGAGGCGCACCGCCTGCTGTACGGGGCGGCCCACGCAGACGAGGCGCGGACCGTCGACTACAAGCTCCGCGAGCTGGTCAAGAAGGGCAACGACTCGGGCGCCGACGCCTTCCAGGTTCAGCGCCTCGTCGAGACCGGCAAGTGGCGCAACGTCCAGCAGATGTTGCAGGACAACATCGGCGGTGACCCCAACCACGCGCGCGTCGAGGCCCTGCGGCAGATGGCGCGCCTGGCCCAGGAGCGCACGGACGACGACGTCAAGGCGGCCGACTTCTGGCGGCAGGTCCACCAGGTCGACAAGGACGACGTCGAGGCGCGCCGGGCCCTGCTCCGCCTCTACGAGGCCCAGGAGAAGTGGCCGCAGTACGCGGACATCCTGAGGGCCGAGGTCGATGACATCCCCTCGGGCGACGTCGAGGCCAAGATCGCGGGGCTCCACAAGCTGGTGGCGGTGCTCTCGGAGCACCTGCGCCAGGACGCCGTCGTGGTCCAGATCTACGCCCAGATCCTCGAGCTCGATCCCGACGATCGCCCGGTCTTCGAGGCGCTCCTCGACAAGTACGAGGCGATGCGGCGGTGGCCCGATCTGGTGGCCATCCTGCAGCAGCAGGCCGATCGCGCGTCCGGCGCGGACCGACTGGCGGTGAACCTGCGCATCGCCGAGCTGTTCCTGAACAAGCTCCGCAACCAGGCCGAGGCCATCAAGGCCTACGAGGCGGTCCTCGAGGACGACGCGGACAACCGCGAGGCCCTCGTGGCCCTCGACGAGATGTACGAGAAGCGGCGCGACTGGGACCGCCTCGTGGCGGTGCGTCGCCAACTCGCGGACATGAACGAGGATCTCGACGCGCGCGTGCAGGCCTATAAGGATCTGGCCGACTACGCCGCCAAGAAGATGCGCCGGGGCGAGCTCGCGCTCGAGGCCTGGGAGCACGTCCTCGAACTCAACGGCGACGACGTCGACGCGCTCGACGCCCTGGTGGGCCTCTACGAGCAGTCCAAGGACTTCGACAAGCTGGTCGCCACCATCGATCGGCTGGTGGATCTGGTCGACGACGACGCGCGCAAGGTCGACCTGCTGCAGCGGTCGGGCATCGTCCTGCAGGACCGCGTGGGCGATCGCGAGGCGGCGGTCGGCGTCTGGCAGCGGCTGCTGGCCATCGACCCCGAGCACCGGCGCGGCGGCGACAGCCTCAAGAAGGCCCTGATCGAGCTGAACGAGTGGGACGCGCTGGCCACCTTCTTCGGCGAGCGCGACAAGTGGGACGAGTACGTGCGCGTGCTCGATGGCCAGGTGGGCGTCCAAAAGGACGACCAGACGCGCATCGAGCTGCTCTTCCGCTCGGCCAGCGTGTACGCCGATCAGCTCGATCAGCAGGACCGCGCGGTGCGGCAGCTCGAGCGCGTGCTGCAGATCGAGCCGGAGAACCTGCGCGGCGCCCAGGCGCTGGAGCCCATCTTCGCCGAGCAGCAGGATCACCGGAAGCTGGCCGGCACCCTCGAGGTGCTGCTGAGTCACGAGCAGGATCCCGCCGCGCGCCGCGGCCTGATGATGCGGTCGGCCGATCTGGCCGAGCACCACCTTCGAAACGTCGAGGGCGCCTTCGAGTGGGTGCGCAAGGTGCTCGACGAACACCCGGCCGACGCCGAGGCGCGGGCCGAGTTGGTGCGCCTGGGCGGTGTCGTCAACCACTGGCAGGTGGTGCACGACGATCTGGTCAACGCCCTCGATCGCGTCCCCTACGCGCTGGCCGATCAGGCGGACGCCGATCCCACCGCGGTGCAGCTCGAGATCGTGCTCACGATCGCCGGCATCCTCGACGAGCACATCGGTCACTTCGAGGAGGCGCTGTCCCGCTACCACCAAGCGCTCGACCTCGATCCGGAGAACGCCCTGGCCCTCGACGCGGTCGAGGCCCTCTACACGCGCATGATGAACTGGCCCGAGCTGCTGGCGATCCTCGACCGCAAGCTCGAGCTGACCGACGACGTCGAGGCGCGCAAAGCGCTCCTTCGCAAGCAGGGCGTCATCTTCGAGGAGCAGCTCGACGACGCGATGTCGGCGGTCGACAAGCACCGCGCCATCGTGGACGAGGACGCCCACGACGGCGAGGCCCTCGCGGCGCTGCACCGCTTGTATGCCCAGAGCGGTCAGGCGGACGCGCTGCACGACGTGCTGCAGCAGCAGCTGGCGCTCGCGCAGGCGGGCGAGGGCGGCGACGCAGTGGCCCTCAAGATGCAGGTCGGCCTCATCGACCTCGACGAGCTGGGGCGCACGTCGGAGGCGATCGAGAACTTCCAGCAAATCCTGGCCGAGCACCCCGATCACACCCAGGCGCGCGGCGCGCTGGAGCGTCTGCTCGAGGATCCCGACGCGCGCGCCCAGGTGGCGGGCATCCTGGAGCCCATCTACCGCGACTTCGGCGAGTGGGAGGCGCTGGTCGGCGCCCTCGAGATCCAGCTCCAGGAGACCGAGGAGCCCGGTCGTCGGGTGGAACTCCTGGAGCGCATTGGCGCGCTGCACGTGGATCGCACCGGCGATCCCGCGCGCGCCTTCGAGGCCTTCTCACGGGTTCTGCGTGAGCAGCCTCAGAGCCGCGTGGCGATCGAGCGCTTGACCCTGCTGGCCGACGTCATCGACGGCTGGGGCGCCTTCGCCGAGCTGCTCGAGGAGGTGCTGCCCAACGTCTCGGACGATCTGCTGGCGCGCGGCCTGCTGGCGCGACTCGCGGGCATCTACGAGGACCGGCAGGGTGACGTGCGGATGGCGATCGACGCCCACCGCCGCGTGCTGCAGCTCGAGCCCGACGAGCGGGACAGCATCGAGGCCCTCGACCGCCTCCACCTGCGCAGCCAGGACTGGCACGAGCTGCTCGCCATCTACCGTCGCAAGCTGGAGCTGGCGGAGGCCCCCGAGGACAAGGAGGCGCTGCAGTTCCAGATCGCCAACCTGCTCGAGGAGATGCTGGGCGACGCCCACGAGGCCATCCAGGTCTACGCCGAGATCCTGCAGGTGGCGCCCGAGAACGGGCGCGCGCTCCGGTCGCTCGACCGCCTCTACGCTCAGGAGGGGATGTGGCCGGAGCTGGCCGACGCCCTCGAGCGGCAGCTCGCCTTGACCGAGGAGCCGGCGGAGCAGATCGAGTTCAGGGTGCGCCTCGCCGATCTGCACCACCGTCAGCTGGGAAACCTGGGTCTGGCGATCGAGACCTACCGCTCCGTGCTCCAGTCCGACAGCCGAAACGCGCAGGCGCTGGCCGCCCTCGAGGAGCTGATCGAGGATCCCGATCACCGCGCCAACATCGCGGACATCCTCGAGCCCATCTGGCTGGAGCACGACGATTGGCAGAAGCTGATCGGCGTCTACGAAATTCAGCGGGAGTTCGCGGCAGACGAGCGCCGCAAGGTGGAGCTGCTGCATCGCATCGCGCGCCTGCATCAGGACCGTGGCGGCGACGCCGAGGCCGCCTTCCGAAGCTACAGCCGCGCCTTCGAGGTGGATCCGAGCGACTCCGCCACGCTGGCCCAGCTGCACACGCTGGCCGAGGTGTTGGACCTGTGGGCCGATCTGGTGGGCGTGTACCAGAGCCAGGTCGTCCACATCCTCGATCCGGCGGTCGCGACCGACATCCACAAGCGCGTGGCCAAGGTCCTCCTGACCCAGATCGGCGACGTCGCCGAGGCCCGCACGCACTATGAGGCCGCCTACCAGAGCGACGACACCGATCTCGAGGTGATTGGCGCCCTGGAGGACATCTACTTCCAGACGGAGCAGTGGCACGAGCTGGTGGCGGTGCTGCTGCGGAAGGCCGAGCTGAGCGCCGCGGTCGACGCCCGCAAGGAGCTCTTCTTCCGCATCAGCGCGATCTACGAGGAGATGCTCGAGGATCCCTACCGGGCCGTCGAGATCTACTCGATGGTGCTCGAGGTCGACGCCGACGACGCGCGGGCGCTCGAGGCCCTGGAGCGGATCTACCTCGCGCTCGGTCGCTGGGAGGACTTCATCGAGGTGCTGGGCCGCAAGGCGGCGCTCACCGACGATCTCGAGGCGCGCAAGGGGGTGCTCTACCTCATCGGCGCGACCTACGAGCGCGAGCTGGACGATCTGATGCGGGCAGTCGAGACCTATCAGCAGGTCGTCGAGCTCGATCCCAGCGACCTGACCGCCCTGCAGAGCCTGGATCGCCTGTACGCGCAGCTCGAGCACTGGGAGGATCTCAAGGCCGTGCTCGGCCGCCAGATCGAGGTGGTCGAGGAGCCCGAGGTGCAGATCGCGCTGCGTTTCCGCGCGGCGCGCCTGCACGAGGAGCACCTGGAGGACGTGCCGACGGCCGTCGCTGGCTTCGCCGCCATCCTGGCCGACGATCCGGGGCACGTGGCGTCGATCGAGGCGCTCTGCGGGCTGGTGCGTGACGATCGCGAGGCCGAGGCCGCGGCGGCGGTGCTCGAGCCGGTGCTCACCCGCGCCGGCGCCTGGGAGCAGCAGATCGCGGTGTGGCGCGATCTGCTGGCGGTCACCACCGATCTGGAGCGCCGCATCGAGCTGCGCACCCGCATCGGGCAGGCCTACGAGGACATGCTGGTCGACGGTGATCAGGCCTTCACCGCCTACGGCGAGGCCTTCGCAGAGGATGCCACCGGCGAGGCCGCGCTGACGTCGCTCGAGCGGGTCGCGCGCGCCGGTGACGCCTGGGCGGGTCTGGTTCAGCTCATCGAGGATCAGGTCGTCAACATCTCGAGCGATCGCGTGGCGCGCGATCTGTACTTGAGGGTCGCGCGCATCCTCGAAGAGGAGCTGGGCGACAACCTCGAGGCCATCGAGCGATTCCGGCGCGTGCTGGAGCTCGATCCCGAGCACGAGGGCGCGGTGCTGGCCCTCGATCGCCTCTACCAGAAGCAGGGGATGTGGGCCGAGCTGGCCGAAATCCTGACCCTGCGGGTAGAGCGCGCCGAGGACGCGGATCGCGTGCCGCTGCTGCTGCGGTTGGGCACGCTCTACGAATCGGCGCTCGACGACGTGTCTCAGGCCATCGCGGCCTACAAGGACGTCCTGGTCATCGCGCGGCAGCAGCCCGAGGCGGTCACCAGCCTGGAGCGCCTGTTCAGCGACGAGCACGAGCAGCCGATCATCGGCGAGGTGCTCGAGCCGATCTACCTCGAGAACGAGGACTGGCCCAAGCTGCACGACCTGCTGCAGGCCCTGCTCGCTCACCTGCTGCCCGGCGAAGATCGCATGCGGGCCATGCACCGGTTGGCCGAGCTCTGCCTCGAGCGGCTCGAGGACGCGAGCCGCGCCTTCGACTGGTACGGCATGGCCTTCCGCGAGGTGCCCGACGACGAGCAGAGCCGCGCCGAGGTCGCGCGGTTGGCCGAGGTCACGGGGCGCTGGGCCGATCTGATGGTCATCTACACCGAGGGCCTCAACCAGAGCCAGGACGTGGAGCTGCACCGGTCGGTGGGTCACGAGATGGCCACCGTCTACCGCGTCTACCTCGACGACGACGCGGCCGCGGAGCGGATGTACCAGTACATCCTCGAGAGCATCGATCCCGCCGATCCGGCCGCGCTCGGCGGCCTCGACGAGCTGTTCGAGGGGCAGGAGCGCTGGACCGAGCTGGCCGACATCCTGAAGCGCGAGATCGACGCGACCTACGAGGAGCCGGAGCGCGTCCGCTTCACCTTCCGCCTCGGCGACGTGCTCGAGGTGCGCACCGGCGAGCCCGACGAAGCGGTCGAGCGGTATCGCAGCATCCTCGACATGGAGCCCAACCACGGCGACACGCTGGCTCGCCTGGAGCGCATCTACCTCGCGCGCGGTGAGTGGGAGCCCCTCTACGACGTGTTCGCGCGGCAGGTGGAGAACGCGGCCGAGGACGTGGACAAGGCCAACCTGGCCGCGCGCATGGCCAACCTGGCCAGCGAGTTCCTGTCGCGGCCCGAGGACGCCATCGACCTGTGGAACCAGGTGCTCGACCTCAAGGCCGAGGATGGCCACGCGCTGCTGGCGCTCGAGTCGCTCTACGAGTCGCTCGAGATGTGGCGCGAGCTGGTCGACGTCTGTGAGCGGCAGGTCAACCGCGTCGAGAACGACACCGCGCGCGAGATCGAGCTCTACAGCAAGCTGGGGCGCGTCTGGGGCGACTACCTCGACCGCGAGGAGAAGGCGCTCGAGAATTGGGGCCAGGTGCTCGACCGGGATCCGCAGCACGAAGAGGCGCTGTGGGCCGTGAGGTCCCTGCACGAGCGCACCGGCGCCTTCGCCGAGCTGGCCGAGACCAACCACCGCCTGCTCGAGCGGCTCGCGTCGGAGGACGAGCGCCGCGAGGAGCTCTATCGGCAGCTCGGGCGCCTGTACCAGGAGAGCCTGGAGCGGCCCGTCGACGCCATCCAGGCGTGGACCCAGCTCCTCGCCATCCAGACCCATGATCCCGAAGCGATCGACGCCCTCGAGGAGCTGTACACGACGGCCGAGGACTGGGCGAGCTGCGTGACGGTGCTCGACCGCAAGGCCGAGATCACCGAGGACCCCTACGAGCAGGTCAGCATCCTGTTCCGCATCGCCGAGATGTTCGAGGAGCGCCTGGCCGACGCGGGCGGCGCGCAGTCCGCCTATGTCCGGGTGCTGGGCATCCAGCCCGACAACCTGGACGCCTTCGCCCAGCTCGAGCGCCTCTACGAGACCGAGGAGCAGTACCCGCAGCTCGTGGAGTTGCTGCTCGGTCGCCTGGAGCACACCACCGACACCTTCGAGCAGCTCGACATCTACGAGCGCACCGCCAAGGTGTTCGAGGGCAAGCTCGACCAGATCGAGAGCGCGTTCCTGGTGCTGGGGCGAGCCTTCGAGCAGAGCCGCGACGACGAGCGCTTCGGCGCCGAGCTGCAGCGCCTGGCAGGCGAGGCGGGCTCCTGGGCCGAGCTGATCGGCATGTATGAGAACGTCATCCAGGGGATGGGCCAGGTCGCGGAGTCCGTGCCGCTGCACCTGCGCGTGGCCAGCTGGTACGACGAGAAGCTCGATCAGCCGCAGCACGCGGGCACGCACTACCAGTACGTGCTGGCCATCGATCCTCAGAACCTGCAGGCGCTCACGGCGCTGGAGCTGCTGCTCGAGCGCTTCGACAACTGGCCCAAGGTCGCCGAGGTGCTGGCCACCAAGGTGGGGCTGGCGGTCGAGTCCGACGAGCGGAAGGCGAGCCTCGAGAAGCTGGCGCGCATCCAGGAGACCCGCCTGGACCGGCCGGACGATGCCATCGAGTCCTATCGGCAGGTGCTGCAGATCGACGGCATGGACCCCGAGGCCCTCAAGGCGCTCGAGCGGCTCTACACCGTGCGGCAGCGTTGGCAGGATCTCATCGAGGTGCTCGATCTGCAGGCGGCGGTGCTGGGCGATCCGGCCCAGATCGTCGACAACCACCTTCGGGTGGGCGAGCTGTGGGAGACGCGCCTCGGATCGCCCGAGCGGGCGGTCGACAGCTACCGGCAGGCCCTGGCGGTCGACGATCACTGCGTCGATGCGATGGAGGCGCTGCAGAAGCTCTACACGCAGCAGGATCGCTGGCATGAGCTGCTCGACGTCTACGAGCTGATGCTGGGCGTGCGCACCGAGCCCGAGGAGCGGCTGCGGGTGTACAGCCGCATCGCCATGATCCAGGAGGAGGAGCTCGCCGACGTCTACGCGACGATCGACACCTACCGGACCATGGTGTCGGTGGATCCGCGCGATCCAACGGCGGTGCGGGCGCTCGATCGGCTCTACCGGCAGCAGGAGCGCTGGGAGGAGCTGGCCGAGGTCTATGAGCAGCACCTCGAGGTCACCGACAGCCCGGACACCCAGATCCAGGTGCGCACGGCCCTCGCGGACGTGTATCGCGGGCCCGTGGGCGACGCGCAGCGGGCGGTCAACGCGCTGACGCCGGTGCTCGAGATCGATCCGAACCATCGCTCGACCCTGCAGACGCTCGGTGAGCTGCACGCGCAGCTCGAGCAGTGGGAGCCCTGCATCACCGCGCTCAGCCGGCTGGCGCATCAGATCACCGATCGCGCCGAGCTGCTCGAGGTGCAGTACCGGGTGGGGCGCATCTACCAGGAGCAGCTGGGCGATCTGGATCAGGCCGAGGCCTGGTTCAAGAGCGCGCTGGAGCACGACAAGAACTACCTGCCGGCCCTCGAGGCCCTCAAGGAGGTGGCGAGCCGTCGTGGCGACTGGAGCGAGGTGGTGCGCACGCTGCAGATGATGGAGGCCGCGACGCGCGGCTTCCCCGAGAAGAGCGGCTACCTCTTCGAGATCGGGGCGGTCTACGCCGACCACCTCGCCGAGCGCAGCATGGCCGTCGACTACTTCGAGCAGGCGATGGACATGAACCCCGAGAACGTCGGGGCCGCGCGGCCGCTGGTCGAGGTGTACTGGGGCGACCGAAACTGGCCGCGGGCCGAGCCGCTGCTCGATCTGCTGCTGGTCGCCGAGTCGGACGGTGACATCCGGGCGCTGCAGGAGTTGAACTTCCGCGTCGCCTACTGCGCCGAGCAGCTGCACAAGGACGAGAAGGCGCTGACGCACTATCGGCAGGCCTACGAGCTGGACAGCACGCACCTGCCCACGCTGCGTGGCATGGGCGAGCTGCTGTTCCGGCACGAAGACTGGGATCGCGCCTTCAAGATCTACCAGACCGTGCTGGTGCATCACCGCGAGAGTCTCGAGCCCGACGAGGTGGTCGACGTCTTCTACAAGCAGGGCGTGATCAAGCTGAAGGTGGGCGAGCGGCGCAAGGCGCTCGACTTCTTCCGCAAGGCGCTCGACCTCGATCCCAAGAGCGTCGCCACGCTGGGTGCCATCACCGAGCTGCACGAGGCACAGGGTGACTGGGAAGATGTCATCCACTACCGGCGGCAGCAGCTCGAGCAGCTCGAGGGCGAGGAGCGCTTCACGGCGTTGGTGAAGATTGGCGACATCCTTCACGGGCAGCTGCGCAACGGTCGGCTCGCGGTGGACGCCTACAACCAGGCCTTGGCGCAGCAGCCGGGCAGCAAGCTGGTGCTGGGCAAGCTGCTGGGTCTGCACGAGGAGGCGCAGAACTGGAACGACGCCGTCACGGTGCTCAGCCAACTGGCCGACACCGAGGAGGACGCCGGGCGCAAGGCCAAGTATTGGGCGGGCGTGGCCACGCTCCAGCAGAAGTACCTGAAGGACAACTACAACGCGGTCCGGTCCTTCGACAAAGCGCTCGACGCCGATCCGACGATGCTCAAGGCCTTCCAGGCGATCGACCAGATCCTCACGCAGGATCGGGACTACGAGCGCCAGGATCGCTACTACCGCAAGATGCTAAAGCGGGCGACCGAGGTCGGGCTGGACGATCAGCTGGTCTTCTCGTTGGCCAAGAACCTCGGCGAGATCAACCGATCGCGGCTGCAGCGCTACGAGGAGGCCCTCAAGGCCTACAAGATCGCGTTGACCAAGAAGCCGGACGACGCGGGCATCCACCAGATCATGGCCCAGCTCTATGAGATGGAGGACCGCGTCGACAAGGCGATCGCCCAGCACTACAAGCTCATCGAGCTCGATCCGCGCCAGACCGAGAGCTACCAGAACCTGCGCCGGCTGTTCATGGAGGCCGGCAAGTACGACGAGGCGTGGTGCGTCTGCCAAGTGCTGACCTACCTGGGCGCCGCCAACCAGGACGAGCGGGTCTTCTTCGAGAAGTACCGCAGCCGCACGTTGACGCAGGCCCGGCGGCCGCTGGACAAGCAGCACTGGGCGCTGATCAACCACCCCGAGAAGAGCGTCCTGCTCGATCACCTGTTCCAGCGGCTCTACCCGTTCCTGCTGCCGCTGATGACGACGCAGCTCAAGGATCTGCGGCTGAACAAGCGCAAGCACCTGATCGAGGCCAACGAGCAGACGCCGTTCAACAACGTGCTGACCTACACGGCGCAGATCACGCGGCTGAACCGGCTGGACGTGTATCGCGATCCCGAGGGCCGGGCCGGCATCCGGTCGGCGCCGCTGAACCCGCCCGCGATGATCGTGGGGTCGGACATCACGAGCGGGCCCAAGCTGCAGGAGCTGGCGTTCATCTGCTCGAAGCAGCTCTACCTGATGGGGCAGCACCACTTCCTCGCGACGATCGACGAGAACTACGAGGCGCGGAAGACGCGGCTCCTGTCGAGCATCTACGCGCTGATGAAGCTGGTGAACCCGCAGACGCAGGTGCAGGCGGATCCGGCCTTGCTCGAGGAGCTCGCGCGGATGGGGATCCCGCAGACCGAGCTGACCGAGATGACCAAGCTCATCCAGAAGATGAGCCAGAACCCGCAGCAGCACCTGAACGTGTCGAAGTGGCTCGAGATGACCGAGCACTCGGCCAACCGCCTGGGCGTGCTGCTGGCCAACGACATCAGCGCGGCCATCCAGGTGGTGAAGAACGAGCAGGGTCAGTTCAGCAAGGCGCCCACGCCTGAGCGGGTGCGCGAGATCGTGCTGTTCGGGCTGTCTCCGGCCTACTTCGAGCTGCGCAAGGCCTTGGGGCTGGCCATCGGCTGAGCCACCGGTCGTTGCCTCGCCCGGGGCATCGATCGGCGGTCGATCACGCCTCGGGAGAGTCGAATGGCGGGCACCCTGTCGATCGTCGCGGTGCCCATCGGCAACCTCGAGGACATCACGCTGAGGGCGCTGCGCGTGCTGCGCGAGGCGACCGTGATCGCCTGCGAGGACACCCGCGAGACCGGGCGGCTGCTGCAGTTGCTGGGCGTGGCGCGGCCGAAGCTGGTCTCGTACCACGACCACAACGCAGAGAAGCGCCTGCCGGGCCTCATCGACCGGCTGCTCCTGGGCGAGGCGGTGGCGCTGGTGAGCGACGCGGGGACGCCCGGCATCTCCGATCCCGGGTTCAGGCTGGTGCGGGCGGCCATCGACGAGGGCGTCGACGTGGTGCCCATCCCGGGGGCCTGCGCGGCGGTCACGGCGCTGTGCGCGTCGGGGCTGCCGACGGATCGCTTTCGCTTCGTGGGCTTCCTGCCACAGAAGGGGAGCGGGCGGCGGCGCGCCTTGGCAGCGCTCGCGTCGGCCGCCGAGACGCTGGTGTTCTACGAGAGCCCCCATCGGCTCGAGGCCTTCCTGGCGGACGCCGCGGCTGCGCTCGGTGAGGACCGGCCGGCGGTCATCGCGCGCGAATTGACCAAGAAGTTCGAGGAGTTCCGTCGCGGCAGCCTGGGGGCGCTGAGCGCTGATCCCGGCACGGTGCGCGGTGAGCTGGTGGTGTTGGTCGGCGGCGCGCCCGAGGTCGCTCCCGAGGCCGTCGACGTCGAGCAGGTGGTCGCCGCGCTGCTGGCGGAGGGCCTCGCGCCCTCGGCCGCGGCGCGTGAGGCGGCGCAGCGAACGGGGGCCACGCGCGAGGTCGCGTATGCGGCCGTGATGGCGCTGCGGGAGAAGGCATGAGCCGGTGGGTCATGGGCTGCGTGGTCGTGGGGGCGCTCGCGTGCGACGACGGCGCGGGCTCGGCGACGGGGCAGGGGACCGATGGCGGGGC
>CALBMW010000055.1 GCA_937896275.1 uncultured Myxococcales bacterium | reverse complement strand
CCCGCTTCGCCCGCACGCGGGCGCCGGAGTGTGGGGGCGCGCTGGCCGCGCTGGTGGCCGCCGGCCTCGCGCTGAACGGGCCGGAGCGCACCGATCTGCTGACCACGGCCGTCGTCTGCCTCGGCGTGGCGGTCGCCCAGGCCAGCTATCACATGGCCTGGCTCGATCAGCTCACGGGCCTGCCCGGGCGCCGCGCCTTCGACGCCCAACTCGACCAGCTTGGCCGGCGCTACAGCGTCGCGATGGTCGATGTGGACCACTTCAAGAAGTTCAACGACAAGCACGGCCACGACGTGGGCGACGATGTCCTGCGCATGGTGGCGCGGCGCCTGGCGCGCGTCAGCGGCGGCGGCCGGCCCTTCCGCTACGGCGGCGAGGAGTTCGCGGTGGTCTTCCCGAGGCGCTCGGTCGAGGCGGCCAGGGAGCCGCTCGAGCGCCTGCGCGAGGCGATCGGTGGCACGCCCTTCGCGCTGCGAAAGGCTGCCAGGCCCAAGAAGAAGCGGAGCGGCAAGGCCGGCCGGGGGCGCGGGGCCGGGGCGGGCGCGGCGACCGTCACGGTGAGCATCGGCGTGGCGGAGCGGAGCGCCAGCCATCGGACACCCACGGCCGTCCTCAAGGCCGCCGACCAGGCGCTCTACAAGGCAAAGCGCGCCGGACGCAACCAGGTGCAGTCCTTGCGCTGATTCCGTTGACCTCACCGGCGGCAGCGGGCTAAAGCCTCAGCACGATCCAAGGCGCTCTGGGGAGAGACCATGCACCACCGACGTTCGTCCCTCGCGCTGGCCGCGTGGCTGGCACTCTCTTCGACCGCCCTCTTCGCGACGGGCTGCAGCGACGCGAGCAGCGGCGGCGGGACGCCGGTCGAGGGGACCGACGCCACCCCGGTGGTCGGCGACGCGGCCGTGCCTGTCCCCGATCAGGGCGGCGGCGGACCCGTCCCGGCAGGCTCGCGGGAGCTTCGCGTCGTGGGCTCCAACGCGGTGTTGGCCGCCTTGTCGAGCATGGTCATGCTGCAGGTCGACTACATCGACGCGCGCGGCGGCGTGCCGAACGGGCGCATCGTCCTTCGGCAGTTCGACGCGGGTGGGGTCGAGGCGCCGGGCGGCGTCGAGGGCAGCGGCCTGGCCTCGTTCAACGCCATCACGGACGGCGGCGGGCGCGCGACGATCAACTTCGTGGCCGGCCCCCGCCCCGTGGCCTTGCGCATCGAGGCGAGCGCCGAGGGCGCCGCGCCCGTCACGTGGAACGTCACCGTCGCGACGCCCGGAACCGGCGGCCTGTCGGTCACGGTGACCTACGACGACGCCAACGGTCGATACGACTACAGCCAGCTCGCCAAGGGCCGCGTCGACCTGTTCTCGGCCCAGGACTGCGCGTCGCTGCGCATGTCGGCCAGCAACCTGCTCGGCAGCGAGTTCTCGGCCGCCATCGACCCGTTCAGTGACGTCGACAACAGCGCGCTGCTCGGCGAGCTGGGCGCAGAGACGCTCAGCGTGGCGGTCGTCCTCCAGAACGCGAACGGCAGCGTGGTGGCCTTCGGCTGCGCGCCCAACGTCACGGTCGTCCCCGGTCAGGTCACCGAGATCAGCGTCGCCGCCACTGATCTGCCCCTGGAGTACAAGGGCCGCTTCTCGGTCGTGAACAAATTCGATCTCACCGCGCTGCTCGAGAACAGCCAGAACGCGACCCTGGCGCGCGTCGGCCAAGTGCTCGAGATCATTCGGATTCTCGGTAACGGTGACGGCGAGCGCGGGATGGCGGTCATCGACCTGTTCTGCGACCTGATCACCGACAACGAGACCCTCTGCACCATCGCGCGCCGCATCGGCGGGCCCATCGTCGACAGCGCCTTCGAGAACAACGCGCCCCGGGCGTTGCTCGACGTGCTGACCGTGCTGAGCGACCTGGTCGAGATCGCGGGCAACCTGACCATCGTGGGCGAGATCGAGTTCGCGGCGACCACGCCCACCGAGGCGGGCCTGCTGCCCGGCAACGAGAACCGCTGGCAGAAGCTGCGCTTCGCGTGGAACCGCGGCTGCCCGGCCGGCGGGGACTGCGACCGCGACTTCACCTTCGGCGATCTGACGCTGGATCGCCGACCCATCGCGGGCGGCTTCGACGGCCAGCTCGTCGGCCTGCGCATGAACATCGGGGAGCACGCGCTCACGCTGCGCTACGGCCTGATCCTGCTCGGGCTGGCTCAGCAATGGCTCATCCCGGCCATCACGGGCACCGACGACGAGGTCACCATCGGCGAGGTGCTGGCCACGCTCATCCCCTGCGAGACGATCAACGGCGCGTTGGGCGAGCCCGACAGCGGCCTCTGCGAGGACATCCTGGTCGGCGCCCTGAGCGACATCCTCGTGGAGCAGCTCGGCCTCCTCACCTTCGACGGCGACGGCGCCTTCACGATCAGCGGCTCGGTCGAGCCCCAGGACGCCGACGGCGATCTGCTCGTGGACACCCTGGCCGAGGGCGTGTGGAGCGCCTCGGTCCGCATCGCCGGCACGCCCATCGCCATCGACGGCTGCTTCGCCGGTTGCCGCCCGCCCAACGGCCAGCAGGATTGCGTGCCGGCCGACTGCACCATCGGCGCCGTCCCGGGCAACTGAGCCGGGTGCGTCCCGGGCAACTGGGCCGTCAACGATTGGATGCGCCCGTGCGAGGAGGCCGTGGCCCTCACGGTGCGCTCCGCGCCGCGCCTAGTTCGCCCCGAAGATCACGCCCCCCAGCGCCGCCTCGACCGTCGGATCCGAGGGCGTCGCGTGCGCCGCGCCCGCCTCCAGCCTGACCGTCCCCGTCCACGCCTCGACCTGCCCGCCGCCGGCGCGGGCGTCGGCCAGCGTCAGGTCGCCCTCGCCGTGGAGCGCCCGCACCCAGGGCGGGGCCGGGGCTGG
>CALBMW010000054.1 GCA_937896275.1 uncultured Myxococcales bacterium | reverse complement strand
CCCACGATCACCACGTCGACGTCGCCTGGCACGCTGCCGCCACCGAGGTCGAGCCGCCGCACGGTGAAGTCCTCGCCCAGCACGCGCTCGAGGTAGCGGTACTCGGAGCGCCCAGCGGGCTGCGGGGGCATCCCGGGGAAGGCCGGCTGCTCCTGCTTGGGCTCCTTGGTCACCAGCCCGATGGTCTTGAGGAAGCCAGGCGTGACGCGCTTGATCGACGCCTCGAGCGCGGTGCGGATGTCGGCCTCCGACAGGTCGCCCTGAGGAAAGACCTGGTCGTGCTGGTCGCCGGACTCGACCACGATGTGCAGGTAGAAGGTGTTCTGCCCGAACAGATCCACCGCCATCGGCCGGAAGCCGTAGCGGCGCATCAGATCCTCCTGCACGACGGGGTCCTGCCCCGGATCGATCGTCTTGTACTGCAGCCGGCCGCCGGTCTTGGATGTCAGATCGTCGGCGACCCTCTGCAGCCGCTCGGGCACCTGCTTGAACTCCTCCGGCAGGCGCTGCGGCGTGATGTAGGCGGTGACCTGCACCTTCGCGTCGTTGCGTGCCAGGACCGACTCCATGCTCTGGAAACCCTGAGTGACCCGCTTCACGGCGCGCGTGACGTCGTACTCGATGTTCCGCAGACGCACCTGGACATCGTTGTCGTCCGCGTGAATCTCAATCAAATCACGGACCTGGAGCACCTCGTACTCGTCGCCGTAGCGCACCAGGATGTGGAAGAACGAGTTGATGACCGACTCCTCGTGGGTGTC
The DNA here is from genome assembly GCA_937896275.1 of uncultured Myxococcales bacterium. Lineage (GTDB taxonomy): Bacteria > Myxococcota_A > Bradymonadia > UBA7976 > UBA1532 > JACKDN01. The sequence continues at coordinate 9,542 of CALBMW010000054.1, read as the reverse complement.
GCTCACCAGGAACGCCTCGCTCTTGATGCCGTACTGCTCGTTCAGCTCGGCCTCCAGGTCCGGGTCCTTGCTGGGGTCGACGAAGGTCACCTTCACGTTGCCGTGGCCATGCACCTCGTACTCGGTGAGGAAGTCCCGGATGCGGGGCACCAGCTCCGACAGCTTGGGGTGGGTGCGCTCCGAGAAGTAGCCCGTGATGACCAGCGGTTCGTCGAGCCGGGCCAGGATCTCGCCCGTCACCGGGCTGATGCTGTACTCGCCGTCGGCGGTGAGGTCGCCGCGCGCCCGCGTGACCGGCGCCAGCCAGAGGTTGACCGCGACGACGTTGGCGGCGGCCAGGCCCACGGTGATCCACATCGTCTGCCGTCGCGCGCTGCGGGTGCGGGGCTGCTTGTCGAGCCGCTTCAGCTCGAGGAAGTGCACGTTCAGCACCAGGAAGAAGGCCGTGAGGCTCGCGTAATAGGCCAGGTCGCGCAGATCGAGCACGCCGCGCTCGATGCTCGAGAAGCGGCTGCCGGTGCCGATGCCGCGCAGCACCTCGGCGCCGGTGTTCCCGAAGAAGCCCGTGACGGCGTCGGCGCCGAGCAGGTACAGCAAGCCGCCCAGGATGGCGGTCACCATCAGCGCCACGAGTTGGTTGTCGGTGCGCGCGCTCACGCAGAGGCCCATCGCCAGGTACGTGCAACCCAGGAGCAGCGCGGCGACGTAGCCGCCGATGACCGGGCCCCAGTCCAGATCGCCCAGCGCGGCGGCGGTGACGGGCAGCGGCAGCGTCAGCGCCAGCGCCAGCGCCACCAGCACCACGCCCGCCAAGAACTTGCCCAGGACCAGGTCGCGCGTCCGGATGGGCAGCGTGAGCAGGATCTCGAGCGTGCCCATCTTCTGCTCCTCGCTCCACTGCCGCATGGTGACGGCCGACACGAGGAAGATGAGCAGGAGCGGCAGCCAGCTGAACAGCGGCCGCACGTCGGCGAGGTTGCGCGTGAAGAACTTGGAGTAGTTGAAGAAGATGAAGAGGGTGACGGCCAAGAAGACCGCCAGGAAGATCAGCGCCACCGGTGACAGGAAGTAGCTGCGAAGCTCCTTCCGGGCGGTGGTCAGGATGCTCGACGTGTTCACGCGGCCTCCTTCAGGGCCTTGACGTGGGCCTCCATCAGATCGCGGAACACATTCTCGAGGCTGGGCGTGAAGCGGGCCACCTCACCGACGCGCCAGCCCTTGCTCACGGCCAGATCGACGAGCGCGGGCTCCGGCCGGGCGCCCGGCTCGAGGGTCAGCCGGTAGCGCACGAAGCCGTCCTTCTCGTCGACGCGCTTGACCGCACGGACGCCCGCGACGCGCGCCATCTCGGCGGCCGCGTCGGGGGCCTCGGCGAGGGCCACCTTGACCACGTCGCTCGACAGCATGGCCTCGAGGGTGTCGTCCGCGGCGAGCCGCCCGTCGATCAGGATGACCACGCGATCGCACACCGCCTCGATCTCCGAGAGGATGTGCGTCGACAGGATGACGGTCGTCGTCTTCGCGAGCTCCTTGATCAGGTGCCGGATCTCGAGGATCTGCACCGGATCGAGGCCGTTGGTCGGCTCGTCGAGCACCAGGAGCTTGGGCTCGTGCAGGATGGCCTGCGCCAGGCCCACGCGCTGCCGGTAGCCCTTCGAGAGCTGGCTGATGGGCTGCGTGAGGCGCTGCTCGAGGCCCACCGCCTTGACGGCCACGGCGACCCGCTTGACGCGCTGCTGCTTCGGCAGGCCGCGCAGCTCGGCCATCATCAGCAGGTACTCCTGCACCAACATCTCGGGATAGAGCGGCGCGTGCTCGGGCAGGTAGCCGATCTGTCGCTGCACGCCGATGCGATCGTTCACGACGTCGATGCCGCCGATGGTGACCGTGCCCTCCGTGGGCTCGAGGAAGCCGGTCATGACCTTCATGACCGTGGTCTTGCCGGCCCCGTTCTGGCCGAGCAGACCGACGATCTGCCCCGGCTGGACATCGAACGAGACGCCCGTCACCGCGCGGACGTCCCCGTAACGCTTCTCAAGGTTCTTGACCGAAATCATGGTCGTCCCGAAACCCCCACATTGGATTTGAACCCGCACGCCCGAACCCGACGCCGCGGGCCCGTATTCCAGATGCGCGCGGCGGTCGCGCTTGGGTCGACGACGCGTCGGGCGACCAGCCCACTTGGAGCGCCCCGACCCGTCATGCTTAAACTGCCCCCGTCGTCGCGCGCCCTGAACCGGGGCGCTGGACCGGGGGACATTAGTGACCACATCGCGAATCGCAACAACCCTGCTCGTCTTCTCGCTGCCGGTCCTCGCGCTGCTGCCCGGGTGCAGCGGCGAGGGGGGGGGCACCGCGGGGGCCGACGGGGGCGGGATCATCGACCTCCCGGCGCAGTGCAGTGACGGCGTCGACAATGACGACGACGGCACCATCGATGGCTTCGACCCCGGCTGCAGCGGGCCCGACGACGACGACGAGCGCCAGCACCAGTGCGAGGACGGCGCCGACAACGACGGCGACGGCGCCGTCGACCTCGATGACCGCGGCTGCGCGGACGCGGACGACGACGACGAGGGCGACGAGCCGCCCCTGCCGGCCTGCCAGAACGGCGTGGACGACGACGGCGACGGCCGGATCGATCTCGACGATCGGGGCTGCGACGGGCCAGACGACGCCGACGAGTCCGGCGAGCCGCCGCTGTCCGCGTGCGCCGACGGAGAAGACAACGACCAGGACACGCTGACCGACTTCCCGGCCGATCCCGGCTGCGCCTCGGTCGAGGACGACAGCGAAGAGGGCGAGGTCACGCCCGAGCCGCAGTGTGGCGATGGCATCGACAACGACCTGGACGGCTTCGTCGACCTCGCCGATCCCGGCTGCGAAACCGCCTTCGACATCCAGGAGCGCAATGGCGCCGAGCGCGCGGTCTGCTCCAACTGGCTCGACGATGACGGGGACGGGCTGGTCGACTTTCCCTATGACCCGGGCTGCCGCGCCGCAGGGGACACCGACGAGGAGGACGAGGCCCGCGAGCGTGCGTGCGGCAACGGCCTCGACGATGACGGCGACGGGCGCGTGGACTATCCCGACGATCCGGGCTGCGCGGGCATCGGCGACGGCGAGGAGGTCGATCCCCCCATCCCGCCGGCCTGCGGCGATGGGCGAGACAATGACCGCGACGGCCTGATCGACTATCCCCAGGATCCGGGCTGTGAGGCCGCCGCGGACACGGACGAGGAGGGTAACTGCGGCGGGACCTACCGCGCCCTGGAGCTCGAGCCGGGGCGTGTCATCCGGGGCGACTCGCGCGGCGCGATCAACCAGGCCGAGGGCAGCTGCGGCGGTCGCGCCGCGGGCGAGGCGGTCTACCTGTATCGCGTGGATCGCGCCATCGAGGCCTTCGAGGTGACCACCGAACACGGCGACACGCGCATCGAGACGGCGCTCTACGTCAGGCGCGGTTGCCTCGAAGCGGCCAGCGAGGTGGCCTGCACCAAGGAGCCCACCGGCGACGGCGTCTTCGGCAACCGCGTGCGCGTCGACCACCCGCCCCTGGGCACCTACTACATCTTCCTCGACGGCGCCCAGGCCGCCGGCGGCATCTTCGCGGTCTCGCTCGAGGTGCTGCCGCTCGCCGAGTGCCTCAACGCCGTCGATGACGACGACGACGGGCGGGTCGACTACCCGAACGACCAGGGCTGCGAATCTCCCCAGGACCGCAGCGAGGCCGATCCGCCCGAGTCGACGGCCTGCGGCAACGACGCCGACGACGACGGCGACGGGCGCGTGGACTACCCGGTCGATCCCGGGTGCAGCTCGGCGGCCGACCAGGACGAGGTCGATCTGTGCGGCGCGGGCGTGCGGGCCCTCGAGTACCCGGTCGGCCAGCCCTTCATCCTCGACGACACGCGCCGGGGCACCAACGGCTTCGTGGGATCGTGCGGGGGCGACATGCACCCGGAGCTGATCTACCGCTACGACAACCCGTACACGTCGACGATCGAGGTGAGCGTCGACTTTCCTGAATCCGTCGGAAATACGCTCGTTTACGCGCGCACCGAGTGCACGGACGCCCGCAGCGAGCTCGACTGCGGCGTGGGGGCCGAGGTGGGCGCGAACGGGTCGATACGGCTCGTCCGGCTCGCGCCGGGGCCCGTCTTCCTCTTCGTCGATCACCGCGCCGGCGCCGGCGGGCCCTTCAAGCTGGGCGTCGAGGTCACCCGCCTCGCCGCGGGCTGCGACGACGGCCTCGACAACGACGAGGACGGCTTCGTCGACCTCGACGACGTGGGCTGCGCGGACAGCAGCGACGAGGGCGAGGCCGATCCCGCCGAGCCGCCGGTGTGCCTCAACGGCGTGGACGACGACGCGGACGGGCTGACCGACTACCCCTTCGACCCCGGCTGCGGGGCGGCGGGCGACATAGACGAGGCCAACCCCAATCCGCTGCCCGCGTGCCTCAACGGCATCGACGACGACGCCGACGGCCTCGTCGACTTCCCGGCTGACGACGGCTGCGCGGCGAGCGGCGACGACGACGAGGAGATCGGCCGGCCCGGGCAGTGCGCCAACCGCCGCGACGACGACATGGATGGGCTGACGGACTACCCCTTCGATCCGGGCTGCTCGGCGCTGGGGGATCTGAGCGAGACCGACGACGCGCTGGCGCCCGCGTGCTCCAACCAGCGCGACGACGACCGCGACGGGCTGACCGACTTCCCCTTCGATCCGGGCTGCCTGGCGGCCGGGCACCGCACCGAGATCGATCCGCCGATGCGCCGCGCCTGCAGCAACGGGATCGACGACGACGGCGACGGGATCATCGACTTCCCACGGGAGCCAGGCTGCCTCTACGCGGCCGACGACGACGAGGCCGATCCGGCGGCGCGGCCCCAATGCAGCAACGGGCGCGACGACGACGGCAACGGGCGCATCGACTGGCCGGACGACCCCGGCTGCACCTTCGCCGCCGACAACCGCGAGGACGCGTCGGGGCCCACGCGGCGCCGCTGCAACGACGCGGTCGACAATGACCTCGACGGCCTCGTCGATCTGGCCGATCCCGGCTGCGATCGGCCCGAGGACGACGACGAGGAGGATCCCGCCGAGGCGCCGTGGTGCGCCGACGGCGTGGACAACGATGAGGACGGGCAGACCGACTGGCCCGACGACGAGGGCTGCGCCGCGCGCGGGGACGCCTGCGAGCAGGCCGGCTACGGCCTGTGCGACGGGGCCTGCCTCGACGTGCAGATCGACACCGCCAACTGCGGGCGGTGCGGGCGCACCTGCGACGCCGGCGTGGAGTGCATCAACGGCTTCTGTGGTGGGCTGTTGGCCTTCGAGGGCATCCGCGAGAACGTGCTGCCCCAGGATCTCGAGGGCTGGGAGATTTGCCACCTCGGCAACTACAGCGACGGCGCCACCACGATCGCCGACATCCTGATGCGCTGTGACGGCCGCTACGTGATGGAGGGCTGCCGGCCGGTGAACAGCCCGACCTGGCAGCTCCTGGCGATGGGCGAGCGCGACGAGGTCTTCTTCGACACCGGCAGGGCGGGCAACGAGCCGCACCCGCACAACGGCGTCAACTTCTACTTCAACGACAGCCGGAGCATGGGCTTCGCGCCGGCGGGCGAGCCGGTTCAGCTCAACTCCTGCGACGTGGCGCAGAGCCAGCCCACCCTGCGCATGTGCTGGCACACCGGCGGTGGGCGCCTCAACAACGGCTACCGGTGCGGTCAGTGGACGGGCGGCGGCCAGGGCTACGAGCGGGCGATCTGGACCGCGGACTGAGAGGGGCGTGCGCGGCTGGCCGGGCGCGTCACCGAGGGGCCGTCGGGGTCCGGGGATCGGACAGCGACCCGATGGGGTGAAGCCTGGGGCGTCGTCGTGACATCGAGCAGGTGCACCCCTATCATGGGGCGTCACCGGGCCCCCCGCGGGGACCCCGCAGCGCGCGAGTTCGGGTGAAGACCAAGGCCTACAAGCTGGCGGCGGAGCTCGGGTTGCAGGAGCAGCCGGTGCTCGATTGGCTGCGCGCTCACGGCTACCCCAACGTGCGCCGCGCCGACACGATCCGCGCCGACGTGGCCCAGGCGGCGCGCCGGGCGCTGGGTCGCAGCCGGGACTGGCGATCCAGCCCGCGCGAGGCCAGCCCCAGCCCACGCGAGGCCAGCCCCCGCGAGCGCCCCGTGACCCGCGGCCGGGGTGGCGCGGCGGGGCGCCCCGAGCCAGCGCTGGTCCCGGACGACGGCTTCAAGGTCAGCTTCGCCGAGCTCCTGGAGCGGCACCTGCCCGACGACGCCGAGGTCGGAGCGGAGGGCGTCGACACCCGGGCGACGGTCCCCGAGCTGCCGGCGGTGGTGCTCGACGTGCGCCCGATCGCGCCCCGGCGGGCCCCTGATCCCGACGCGCTGAGCCTTCGGTTGGGCCACGTGGAGGCGGATCGGGCGCAGGTTGTCCGGGATCTGGCGGCCCTCCGGGTGCATGGCGAGCGGCAGGCCGGTGAGCTCGCGCAGCTCCGCAACGCGCTGGCCGAGGCCAAGCGCAACCTCAACGCCCTCGAGGCGCTGCGGGCCGACATCGATCGGCTGCAGCTCGACCGGTTGAAGCTGCGACAGCAGCTGGCGCTGGTCGAGGACGAGCGCACGATGCTCGAGCACACCTGCACCGAGCTCAGCGAAGCCCTCGACGAGACGCGCGGCGCCCTCGAGACCGCCGAGCAGTCGCGCGTCGGCGCCTCGGCGAGCAAGACCGACCTCGACGCCGCGGTTCAGCGCGAGATGGCCTGGCGCGCCCGCGCCCTCGAGTTGGAGCGCGCCAGCCAAGACGGGACCAACCTCAACGGTCTGCTCGAGGCGCGCGGCCTGCGGGACTCGGAAGATCAGGTGCGAGCCCTGCGCGCGCTGCTCGACAGCCGCGAGAGCGCGGCCGCCTTCGTGCGCGCCCTGCGCAACGTCGACGCCGGGGTGATCGAGCGTCTGCTCGGCGATCGGCTGGCGCGGATCTGCGCGCACCCGATCTGCAATCAGGTCGCCGGCCTGGGGCGGCGCGTGGTGGTGCGCGTCGACGACGACACGCGGTGCGACGTGTGCCAGGGGAGCTGTGAGCGCCGGTGGTTCGTCCGCATGGTCCACGAGTGCGCGCGCGCCGGGGTGCGGCGGCTGCTGGTGATCGGCGGCGTGCAGGCCACGCATGACCGACTGCGGCAGCTCAGCCAGGGACAGCCCGTCGATCTGCGGCTCGTCGCGACCGATGAGCCCGTCAGCCTGGCGCGCGCTCAGGGCCGCGTCGAGGGCTGTGACGTGCTGGTGGTCTGGAGCGCGGAGCTGGTCGAGGGGACCGTCACCGGCCCCTATGTCGAGGCGGCGCGCGCCCAGAGCTGCCCGGTGGTGACGGTGCTGGGCCGCAGCGCGGGCGTCAGCGAGTTGGCTCGGGCCGTCGCCAACCGACTGGCGCGCAACCACGTTCTGCTCGCCCATTGAGGCCGTCCGCGCGTCGGCCGGAAGGGGCGTCGCTGCTCGCGAACCTCGAGCGCGTGATCCTGGGCAAGCCCACCGAGCTCACGCTGGTGCTCGTGGGGGTGCTCGCCGAGGGCCACGTGCTGATGGAGGACGTCCCGGGGGTGGGCAAGACCACGCTCGCCCGGGCGGTGGCGCGATCGTTGGCCGTGGACTTCCGGCGGGTGCAGTTCACACCGGATCTGATGCCGTCGGACATCCTGGGCACCACCGTGCTGCGTCCCGCCGAGGGCACCTTCGAGTTCCAGCCGGGGCCGGTCTTCGCGCACGTGCTGCTGGCCGACGAGGTCAACCGCGCCTCGCCGCGCACCCAGTCGGCGCTGCTCGAGGCGATGAGCGAGCGGCAGGTGACGATCGACGGCGTCACCCGGCCGCTGCCCCGCCCCTTCTTCGTCATCGCCACCCAGAACCCGGCCGATTACCAGGGCACCTATCCCTTGCCCGAGGCGCAGCTCGACCGATTCCTGCTTCGCGTGCGGCTGGGCTATCCGGCGATCGAGCAGGAGCTCGAGATGCTCTATGAGCAGCGCGAAGTGCACCCCCTCGAGTCCTTGGGCCCGGTGGCCACGGGCGAGGAGCTGCGCGCCATGCAGGCGGCTGTCCGGGCGGTGCGCGTCGACCGCGCCGTCGCGCGCTATCAGCTCGAGCTCATCCGGCGCACCCGCACGCACGACGATCTGGCGCTGGGCGTGAGCCCGCGCGGCGCGCTGGGCCTCTTCCGGGCCAGCCAGGCGGTGGCGTGGCTGGCCGCGCGGGACTACGTCACGCCCGCGGACGTGCAGGCGGTGGCCACCGCGGTGCTGGCTCACCGCGTCGAGCTTCGGCCGCCGGCGCGCTACGCCGGGCGCAGCGACGTCCAGATCGTCGAGGCCATCGTGGGCGAGGTGCCCGTCCCGACCTGAGCGCCTCCCCGAGCAGGTGAGATGAACCTCCGCGAGCTCAACCACATCCTGATCCCCCAGTCCGCCGACACCTGGGAGCGCTGGGGCACCAAGCGGTGGGTGCAATGGCTGGGCACCGCGCTGACGCCGCTGCGCGATCTGACCGCCGAGGGGCAGGTGACCGCCCTGGCCACGCTGGTGTCGGGCGCGGCGGGCATCGACGTGCGCTTCTCGCACCTCTACCTCGTGTTCAGTGGACTCTTCGGGCTGCTCGTGGCGGCCTTCATCTGTCGGCCCCTGGCCAGCGTGCGGGGCCTCGAGGTGCGTGTCGAGCACGCCCCGCGGGTGGCCGCTGGGGAGGTCCTCACCGTCACCGTCGTGCTGAGGAATCGAGGCGCCCGACCCCTCTACGCGCTCCGCGTGTGGGGGCCCTTCCTGCCTTGGGATGGTGCGTGGGTCAGCCGCCGCGGGGCCGTGCCCGTGCTGGCGCCCGGAGACGAGGCGCGGGTGACGGCGCGAGCGCGCTTCCTGCTGCGTGGGCAGCGGACGATGGGGCGCTTCGTCGTGGCGTCGGTGCGGCCGCTGGGCCTCATGCACGGGCGGCGGGTGCGCAGCGAGCGGGTGCACTTCACGGTGGTGCCGCGGGTGGTGCCGGTGGACGCCGTCACCGTGCCGCGGCTGAGCGCGGCGCCTCCCGACGAGCGCGGGCGCACGCGGATCTCCGGTGAGTCCTTCGAGCTGCTGGGGTTGCGCCCCTATCGCCCGGGCGACCGCATCCGCGATCTGCACGCGCGCTCCTGGGCCCGCCTGGGCATACCCATGGTGCGCGAATACCGTCACGCCGAGCGCCCGCGCATCGCGGTGATGCTGCACACCCAGTACTCGGGACGCAGACGGGAGGCCTTCGAGGCCGCCGTGGCGGCCACCGCGTCGCTCGTGGCCTGGGCGGTCCAGCAGGACGCCTTCGTCGATCTGCTGGTGGTCGGTGATCAGGTGTCCGAGGTCGCGCTGGGGGCCGAGGTCGCTCAGCTCGAGCTGGCGCTGGACGCGCTGGCGCCGGTGCGGCCGAGCGGCGAGGCGGTGTCGGCCGAGGCGGCGCTCGGCGGGCGGCTGGGCCAACTGGGCGCGGCCTTCGTGG
>CALBMW010000053.1 GCA_937896275.1 uncultured Myxococcales bacterium | reverse complement strand
TGCGCGGGCTGCGGCTCGCTTGCGACTCGGGCTCGCCCCCCAGCGTCTCGAGGAACGCGTGGTACTCGAGGCAGGTCACCGGGTGGACCCCGATCTGGAAGGTGGGCAGCTTGGCGGCGCGCGGCGGTTGGCCCTCGTCGTCGAGCGGATCGCCGCCGTAGAGGAAGCGCCCCGCCGTGATCACCGCGAAGCCCGGCCTCACCTCCGCCGTCCAGGGCAGCTCGATCTCCACCGGCCGATCGCGCTCGACCACGAAGGGCGCGCGCACCGTCGATCCGCTGCCGGTCACCGTGGCCAGCGCGCTGCCCACCGGCACGTCCCGCACCTCGATCGGCGTCACGTCCCGACGCACCAACTCGTCCGGCCTCAGGCACCGCTCGCGCTCGACATAGCGATAGAGCGCCGCGTTGAGCCCGGTCGGCATGGTGTGCAGCGACACGGGCGCCCCACGCTCCAGCCACCGCACGAGCGATCCGTCCTCGTCCACCTGCCGCAGCAGCCGGGCGTAATGCTCCCTGGCCGGCTCGGCGCGCGCCCGCTCGGCCGCCACGTAGCGCGTCTGCAGCAGCGCGCACAGCCGGTTGCGCACCGACGGCTGCTCGGGGTCGAGGGCCAGCCGGGCCTGCCGGATGGCTTCGGCCGCCCGCGCCTCGAGCACCTGCTCCTTCACCTCGACCTTGCGCTGCGCCTGCCACAGCAACCGGCGGCGCTCCACGGGGTCGGTGCCCTGCACCTCGCTGCGCACCGCCATCACCTGCTGGCGCAGCGCGTCGATCTCCTCCCGGGCCAGATCGTAGGCGGCGAAGGCCGCGTCCGCCCGCGCCGACCGCTGGCCCGCCACGGCGCGCGCGCTCTCCTCGACCCGCGTGCCCTCCTGATAGGCCAACAGCTCCGCCCCGATCTCGAGCGCCCCCTTCTGGCGCCCATGCGGATCCATGGACAGCGCCCGCATCACGACGTCGTCGAGCACGGGCGGGATCTCCTGATCCGGCGCCGCCACGCTCGGCGGCTGTGCGTTCCCGCGCCGCACCTTGGCCAGCACCTCGGCCACCTTCTGCCCGGCAAAGGGCGGCCGGTTGGCCAGCACGTGATAGAGGATGGCGCCCAACCCGTAGACGTCCGCCTGGGGTCCCACCAGGTCCTGCAGCCCCATCGCCTGCTCGGGCGACATGTAGTAGGGCGTCCCGATCACCGAGCCCACCCGCGTCACCCGCCCATCGGCCTGCGCCAGCTCGCCCGCCTCCTCGACGTCCGCCAGATCCGACGCGTCGGGCCGCATCTGCCTCGCGAGCCCCAGATCGACGATCGCCACCTCGCCGAACTCGCCGATCAGGATGTTGGCGGGCTTCAGATCCCGGTGCACCACCGCGTGCTCGTGCGTGAAGGCGACGCCCTGACAGACCCGCCGCATCACGGTGAGCAGCCGGTCGCGCCCGTACTCGGCCACGATGCGTCGATCGCCCCCGGTTCGGCCCCGCAACAGGTCCTGCAGGCTCATGCCCTCGACGATCTTCATCGCGAAGAAGCGCCCGCCGTTTCGCATGATGCCCATGTCATAGATCGGCACCATCGTGGGGTGCTGCAGCCGCCCGGTGATCCGCGCCTCCATCTGGAACCGGTAGCGCGACAGCTTGTCGTCGCGGTGCTTGTCGTGAAGGATCTTCAGCGCGACGTGGCGCTCGAGCACCTGATCGTAGGCCAGCACGACGCGCCCCATGCTGCCGCGGGCGATCTCATCGAGCACCACGTAGCGGTCGGGGCTGGTGTCGAAGGGCCCCTCGGCGGACCGTCGCGGCACCGTGGGCGGCTGCCGGGTCGCCTGCCCCAGGAGCAGCGTGCGCCCCTCGACGGTCAGCTCCTCGCTCAGGAAGCCGGCCGCGCTCAGCTGACTGGGGCGGAAGGGTTCGGGCGCGTCGGGCACCACCCAGTTCTTCTCGCGCTCGATCGTCGCGGGCAGCGCGGCCCGCTTGGGGCCGTCGGCGGCCAGCCTGAAGCCGATGACGTTGAGCGGCGTGCCGGCGGTGTAGGGCGTGCGCACGTGGAGCGCGCACTCGCTGAAGGGCAGCAGCCAGCTCCCGCCGCGCAGCACGCGGTGCGCGCCCATGAAGCTGTCGGTGTACTCGCGCGCCGTGCCGGCCAGATCGCGCAGGCCATACACCGACGTGTCCTGCTCGAAGGCCCCCACCGGGCGCAGGTGCGGCGCGCCGCCGTCGGCCCCGGCGTGGTGACAGAACGAGGGCTCGGGCCGGTCACCCCACGGGTAGCGCCGCCCCTCGGCCCCCCGCGCGGCCTTCTCCCACTCCAGCTCGGTCGGCAACCGCCAGTCCACGCCGTCCCGTTCGCTGCGCCACGCGACGAAGGCGAGCGCGTCGTCGGCCGACAGACCGATGGCTGGGTGCCGGGCCCCCCACTCCGCCCCAGCCCGCCCCACGACGGGCAGCCGATAGCCGTCTTGCCCCGGCTGCCAGTAGGGCGTGGCCCCCTCATAGGCCCGCGGCGCCCGCGCCAGCGCCGCCACCGGGTCCCGCGCGTGCAAGGCGTTCAAGAAGGCGCCGTAGTCGCCCAGCGTCACCAAATCGCGGCCGATCAAGAAACCGGCGAGCGTGGCCCGTCCGGCCGGCAGCGCGTCGGCCAGCACGCCCTCCTCGCCGTCGCAACCCGCGCTGAACGGCCCCTCGGGCACGAACACCGTCCCCTCGGGGAGGCTCTCGGGCAGGTGCAGGTAGAGCGACAGCCGCTCGCCGCGCGCAAGGTGCACCGACACGCGCCACTCGCGCTCGAAGCCGTCGCGCATCACCAGCAGGTAGGCGCCGGGCCGCAGGCTGGCCATGGCGAAGGGGATGCTGCCCACCGAGCGTCCATCGTCTGGCGTCAGCACGCCGCGGGACTCACGGTACTGGTGAAAGCGCACCGCCTGACCCCCCGGCTGGGCGCGCACCTCGAGGTGTGTCAGGGCCTCGAGCTTCTCGGTGAAGCCCCCCGGATCGAGCTGCTCGATGCTGGCCCGCAGGAAGTCCACCGGCGCGCGCGTCAGCTTGCGCTCCACGTCCTGCAACGCCTTGAAGTACAGCGCGCACAGGCCATAGCGGGCCGGCTCGTAGCCGGGCAGCGCGGTGTGCGCGCCGTGGTAGGCCTCTTCGGTCGCGTAGAAGGCCTGCTCCAGATCGACCCGCAGCGCGTCGGATCGCACCCGCGCCCGGTGACCCTCGGTCGGATCGAGCGCCCGGCCCAGCCCGCGAACCTCGTTGGCCGCGTCCACCGCCGCCAGGAAGCGCGCCCGCGCCTCGTCGTGCCGTCGCGCCGCGTGGACGGCGTCCTCCAGCAGCTCCTCGGCCTGCTCCAGGCGGCGCTCCTCGGTGCGCGTGCCGTCGAGGAAGACGTCGATCTCGCTGGCGAACTCTTCGGCGGACAGGCGTCGGCGCTCCGGATCGGCGATCAAGGCCTGCAGGCACAACGCCTCGAGCGCCTCGGGCACCTCGGCCGCGTGGCGCGCGTGCTCGCCGGGCGGCACGACCCCCCGCCGCATCTCGGCGATGAGCTCGGTGGACGACCGCACGGTGAAGGGGGGCCGACGGGTGACGATGGCGTAGAGCATCGCGCCCAGCCCCCACACGTCGGCCGCCGTGCCGCACGCCGCGAGGCCGTGCTCCAACCGCTCGGGCGCCAGGTACGCCAGCCCCCCGGACACCATCGAGAGCGTCCCGTCGATGGAGGCGTCGGGCGGATCCCCCTTGCGCCGCGCGCGGAACCACCCCGCGACCTGCACCTCGCCGAAGTCGCCCACCCGCACCTTGTTGGGGCGCAGATCGCGGTGCAGCACGCCCGTGCGGTGCGCGAAGGCCACGCCCCGCGCCACGTCCAGCAGGACCTCGAGCAGGGGGATGAGCTTCCACCGCTCGCGCGCCCCCCCCTCGTCGTGCCCCAGCCGCTTGAAGATGCGCCCCAGGGTGTCGAGGAGCGCCTGCGACGTGGCGTACATGGGGCCGCCGCGCTCGCTCAGGTCGAGCTCGTAGACCGGCTGGATGTTGGGGTGCTGCAGGTTGGCCTGCAGCCGCACCCCCCGCACGAAGCTCGCCGCGTCCATCGGCGCGTCGGCGCGCAGCACGTGGACGGCCAAGTCGCGCCCCAGGAGTAGATCGCGCGCCTCGTGCACGTCGAACAAGCGTGTGTGCGCGATGCGTCGGTCCACCCTGAAGCGCGCCGCAACCGGGCCCTGGGGCGCGGAGCGCGCCTGGCTGTCACTCTCGATCGAGACGCTCGCGTCCTCGGCGTCGTCGGCCGCTGACCAGTCCCAGCTCGCGTCGCTGGCGGGCGCGGCGGGCGGGGCCTGAAGGGACGGTCGGAACTCCGGCACCGTGCGGTCACCGCTGCCGAAGCCCCAGCCCCAGTCGCTGTCGTCCGCGGACGGATCGAAGGGGAGCGCGCCCTCGAGCACGGTCGAGATCGCCGTCCCCGTGGCCAGATCGCGGTCGACCAGATCGCGGAGGGCGACGACCTCGACCGGTCCGAGCAACCCGGCCGCCATCCAGCGCTCGAGCGTGCCATCGTCGTAGGGGTGGCCGAGGGCCGAGACCGCCGCCTCGTCGCGACCCGACCGCGGCACCAGGGCGCGCGCGACCAGCGGGTAGAAGTCGTCGGCCGGCTGCCTCATCCCCGCGTCAGCCTCCCGGCCCGGTCAGTAGGTGACCAAGGCGACGATCGCGGCCTCGACGTCGGCCACCTGCGGCAGGATCGTGTCCTCGAGCGTCGGGTGATAGGCGACGAACGAGTCCAGCGCCGCGACTCGCCGGACGGGAGCGTCCAGCCACTCGAAGAGCTCCTCCCCGATGCGGCTGGCGATCTCGGCGCCATAGCCCCACGCCCTGGTCTCTTCGTGCACCACCAGCGCCTTCCCGGTGCGCTTGACCGACTCGGCGATCGCCTCCCAGTCATACGGCGACAGCGTGCGCAGGTCCAACAAGTCGACCGACGCGCCGTGGCTCTTCTCGGCGGCCCGCGCCGCCTGCAACGAGCGATGCACCAGTGATCCGTAGGTGATCAGCGTGAGCCCGTCGCCGGCCAGCACCCGGCGCGCCTTGCCGAAGGGCACGCAATAGTCCGGCCCGGGGTAGGCGCCCTTGTTGTACGTCTGCCGATACAGGTGCTTGGGCTCGAGGAAGATGACCGGATCATCGCAGCGGATCGCCGTGCGCAGCAGGCCGTTGGCGTCCAGCGCCGTCGCGGGCATCACCACGCGCAGGCCCGGCACGTGGGTGAACATCGTCTCGGCGCTCTGGCTGTGGTAGGGCGCGCCGCCCTTCAGGTACCCGCCGCTCGGCGCGCGGATGACCACCGGCGCGGACCAGCCGTCGCCGCTGCGCCAACGCGTCGTGGCCAGCTCGTTGCGGATCTGCTGATAGGCCGGCCAGATGTAGTCGAGGAACTGGACCTCCACCACCGGCTTGAGCCCGCGCTGGGCGAGGCCGATGGCGCGCCCCACGATGTTGGCCTCGGCCAGGGGCGAGTTGAACACGCGGTCACCACCGAAGCGCGTCTGCAGGCCGTGCGTGACCTTGAACACGCCGCCCTTGCCCTTGCACTCGCCCAGCACCTCTTCGCGGCTGGCGTCGGCCACATCCTGGCCGAACACCAGGATGCGCGGATCGCGCGCCATCTCGTCGCGTAGGCAGGCGTTGAGCAGATCGACCATCGTCGTCTCGTTGTCGGGGCTCTCGAACACCGGCGCGGTGTCGAAGGCGGCCGACGTGGGATCGATCTCGCTGCTGTAGATGAAGTCGAAGACCTCGTCGGGCGTGGGCGTGGGCGCCGCGAGCGCGCGCTCTGTGGCTTCGGCGATCTCGGCGTCCACCTCGGCCTTCAACGCGTCCATCCCCGCCGCGCTCAGGATGCCCTCGTCGACCAGGAAGCGCGCGAAGGTCCCGACGGGATCGCGGGCCGCGTCGGCGAGGAGCTCGGGCGCGGGCCGGTAGGCACGCTCGTCGTCGCTCATCGAGTGGCTGTAGGGCCGCACCACGTGGGCGTGCACGAGCGCCGGCCCCTGCCTTCGCCGGCACCAGTCCACCGCGTCGGACATCGCCTCGTAGCTCGCCACCAGGTCGCAGCCGTCGACCTCGATGACGCGTAGATCGGGGAAGTGCGCGACCAGCTTGCTGATCGAGCCGCCGGCGGTCTGCACCTCAACCGGCGTGCTGATGGCGTAGCCGTTGTCCTCGACCAGGAAGATGATCGGCAGCTTCTTGTTCGAGGCCGTGTTCAGCGCCTCCCAGAACTCGCCCTCGCTGGTGGTCCCGTCGCCGGTCGTCACCAACACGACGTCGTCGTCATGGTGGCGGCCGACCAGGGCCCGGGCGGCCTCGACGCGCTCCAGATACCAACTGGCCTCGGCGGCGCCGACGCCTTGCAGGAACTGGGTGCCGACGCAGCTCGACTTGCCGATGACGTTGAGCCGCGGGTGGCTCCAGTGGCACGGCATCTGGCGGCCCTTGCTGGTCACGTCGGTGCGGGCTCCGACGGCGGCCAGCAGCACCTCCTCCGGGGTCATGCCGAGCTGGAGTTGCAGCGCGCGGTCGCGATAGTAGGAGAT
>CALBMW010000052.1 GCA_937896275.1 uncultured Myxococcales bacterium | reverse complement strand
CCCCCCTCGGTGTCGAGCGCGGGCGGCAGCACCGGCGCCGTCTCGCACGCGCGCAGGGTCTCGAGCCGCGCCCGCTCCTTGGGGCCGAGCACGGCTGGCCCCGCCAGGCGCCCCAGCAACCACGCCGCGCGGATGGCCGCCGCCTCCTGCAGCTCGAGCTGGTCGGCGATGCGGGCGCCACCGTCGACGCGCGTCCGCAGCGCCTCGAGTCGCGCGCGCAACCCCTCCCGCTTGCGGCTGCCGGCCTCGATGGCGGCCATGGCCTTGCGGCGCGCCGCCGACCGACCCTCGGGCCCGCGCGGCTCACGCATCTTGCGGAGCACCGGCTCGGCGAGCAACTTGCGGGCCTGATCGAGCGCGATCTGCCAATGCTGGGACCAGGCGTCGAGGGCGTAGGCGGCGCCGGACAGCTCGTCGAGGAGCGCGTCGACCGCGCGCTGGCTGTCGATGACGCCGAGGCCGAAGCGCACGGCGAGGCGCGCCACCAGACGCCAGGTCGGGTCGTCGGCCGACGCCTGCTCGAGCCGCGCGTCGATGAGCCCCGCCAGATCGGCCTCGCGCTGCTCGGCGCGCCGCTCGAGCGCCTCCCAAAGGAAGGCGTCGCTCGTCAGGTGCGGGGTGTCGGGCGTGTCGTCGGTCAGCAGCACCTCGTCGTTGGCGCCCGCAATGTCGCCACCCCGCGCGAGCGCCTCGAGGAAGCGAAGGAAGTGCCCCACGTCGGTGCGGCCCGCCAACTCCGGGTAGCAGCCATAGGCCACGCGCTCCGGGCTGGCGCTGAACGCGCCGCACAGGTTGTCCCGACGCGCGTGAAGCGACGAGAAGCCGCCCGAGTGGCACTGCGACATCCACAGCACCACACGACTCGAGGTCGGGACCGGCCGCAGATCCTCGAGCAGCTGCTCGGTGCTCCAGGTCTCGCCCCAGAGGTTGATGCGCGTATCCACGCCCCCCTCGGGATCTGGCTCGCCGTGGTCGGTGACCGCGATGAGCAGCGTGTCGTCGGGGCCCATGCGCGCGCCCTGGTCTTCGAGCCATGCCTGCAGCGCCGCGCGCGTGGCCGGGCGGACCCGCCGATCCGGGAAGCGCGTGTCGACGGGCTCGGGCAGGTTCACCGTGTCGCGATCGACGCGCGTACCCTCGATGAGCCAGTCCCCCGGCGACACGCGGGACACGTCCACCACGCGGTCCGGCCCCGGATCCTCGCCGTCGGCCCAGAACAGGCCGACGTCCTCGGGCGGCACGCCGCGCGCGCCGAGCAGCGCCAGCAGTCGAGTCACGTGCACGTAATGACTGTGGTGGTTCTGCTCGGCATCGACGCCGCCGGCGAGCAGCAGGACCTTGAGCGCGGAGAGGGCGAGGGCGGCCAACATCGGGCGCCATCATACCCATGCGCGGGCGAATGTGGAGCCGGCAACCCTCGAAGCGCCGGGCTGCCTCCCCGGCGACGGCGGGCTGTCTCCACGGCGAGGACGGAGACCCTCCCTCACAGAAGGCCCAAGACCTCGTGGGCGGCGGCAGGTTCTCTGCGCCGCGACCGCGAAGCCCCGGCCCGAGCGGCCGCGAGTGCCCGGCTGCAGCGGCGGCGCGTGCGCGTCGACGGCGGCGTCACGGCGAGGTCCGTTGACCCAATGCGCGTCCACGCATAGCGTGGCCCGTCGACCTGAGGCGACGCATGACCGAGAACGAGCTCGACACCCCTGGGCAACCCGTGACGGCGACGGCCGGCGGTCCTGAGCCGTTCCGCGCGCTGCGGGCCGGCCACGGCGATGAAGGGTTCGACCTCACCGTCGCGCTGCCCGGCGTTCTGGACGCCGACCCGCACGCCACCTGAGTGCGCGCCCGGCTGGCCGCGACCGCGGCGGTGCTCGGCGTCCACGCCGTCTGCCTCCGCGACGGGTTCGTCGACTTCGACGACGACGTCATCTTCCTCGACAACCCGCTGCTGAGACGCACCGACCTCGGCGCCCTGACCGAGATCCTGAGCCTTGACCGCCCCGACTGGCGGCCCCTGCGCGACGTCTCTCACTGGCTCGACTTCCTGATCCATGGGCAGGACCCGTTCTTCGCGCATCTGCACAACCTGGTGCTGCTCGGGATCGTGGTGTGGCTGGCGGGGGGCGTCTTGGCGGCGCTGGGCCGCGGCGGCCCGTGGGGCGCCTTCGCGCTCTTCGTTGGGTTCGCGCACCCGGTGCAGGTGGAGTCGGTGGCCTGGGTCAGCGGGCGCAAGGAGCTGCTGGCCGGCGTGGCGTTCTTCGCGCTCCTGCGCGCCTTCCTCGCTTTCGTCGACGGCCGGCGCCGCGCCCTGAGCGCCTTGGCGGTCGTCGCCTGCTTCGTGCTCGGGGTGATGGCCAAGGGTCACGTGGTGGTGGCGCCGGCGGTGATGGCGCTCCTGTGGGCGCACCAGCGCCTGCGCGGGCCCGTGGAGTGGCGGGCGGCCGCCGCGCTCACGGCCGCGGGCAGCCTCTATCTGGCCGATGCCGCCGGGGGTGA
>CALBMW010000051.1 GCA_937896275.1 uncultured Myxococcales bacterium | reverse complement strand
CAGGGCCGCGTCACGTGGCGCCGGCGTCGCGGCGTCAACCGCCTCGGCATCCGCGCGCGCGGCGTCGGTGGGCCCCTGATCGACCTGCAGGCCGCAGCCGGCGAACGCCAGCGCGAATGGGACGATGATCCTGCGCATATGGAGCACGCTAACGGCAGGGGGGTGAGGGTGTCGAACTCGCGACCGCTCAGGGGCTCGGGGCGCAGCCCTCGCGGAAGGCGCGGACCGCCTCCGACGTCGTCGGCTGATCAAGCGCCGCGGCGCACCGCGCGAGATCGAAGTCCGGCAATGCCTCGCTACGCTCGACCTCGACGTAGTTGCCGTCGCGCAACACGTGCGCGGTGAGGCGGCCCTTTCGCCAGAACCAGACCTCGCCCACGCCCAGGCGCCCATCAATCCGCAGCTTGTCGAGCCCCCCCCGTGCTCCACACGACCTCGATGGCCAGGTGCGGGCGGTCGCGCGGCTCGCTGCCGAAGACGTAGCAGTCATCCGGCTCCGCGCCACGCTCCTCACTGGGCTCCTGCAGCGTCCAGGAGCCCGCCTGCGTAAACTCGATGCCCTGGTCCAGGCACCACACGCCGAGGATCATCCCGATCTTCGACCGGATCGCTTCGTGGTCGAAGGACCGGCTCATGATCTCGATCGTGCCTTCCAGGTACTGAACGCGGGGGCTCACGCTGTCGCCCCGAATCGCCAACAATTGCAGGTAGTCGTCCCAGCTTCGGCCCCACAGGTGCACGAAGTGGTCGCGCGTGGAGCGCTCCTGGCCGTCTTCGAATCGGGTTTCGGCGTTCATGGCGTGCAGTCTAGCGCGCCCCGCCCTCGCCGACACGCGCCCGCAGCGCCGCCGCGATGATCACCCGCTGGATCTCGCTGGTGCCCTCGTAGATGCGTAGCGCCCGCACCTCGCGGTAGAGCCGCTCCACGGGCACCCCGCGCGTCACGCCCAGGCCGCCGAAGATCTGCACCGCGCGGTCGATGATGCGCTGCGCGGCCTCGGTGGCGAACAGCTTGCCCATCGCGACCTCGCTGCTCACGCGGTCCTCGCGGGTGTCGCGCGCCCACGCGGCGCGGTAGACCAGCAGGCGAGCCGCATCCAACTCCGTCGCGCTCTCAGCGAGATACGCGCCGATCTGCTGCTGCTCGATGATGGGCTTGCCGAACTGCACCCGCGCGGCGGCGCGCCCGACCGCCTCGTCCAGCGCGCGACGCGCCATGCCCAGGGCGGCGCCTGCGACCGTGTTGCGGAAGGCGTCGAGCGTGCGCATCGCCAGCTTGAAGCCCTCGCCCGGGGGCGCGAGCAGCCGGTCGGGCGCGAGGGCGACGTCGTCGAAGCGCAGCGTCCCGATGGGGTGCGGCGCGATGACCTCGAGCGGCTCGACCCCGAGCCCCGCGTCATCGGGCTCGACGACGAAGGCCGCGATGCCTCGGCCGCGCGCGGACGGATCGGTCTGCGCGAAGACGACGTATTGGCCCGCGATGCCGGCGTTGCTGATGAAGGTCTTGGCGCCGTCGAGCACCCAGCCGGAGCCGTCGCGCCGCGCGGCGCAGCGCATCGAGGCGACGTCGCTGCCGGCCTCCGGCTCCGTGAGCGCGAAGGCGCCCAGGCGGCTGCCATCGAGCACGCCCGGCAGATAGCGCGCCTTCTGCGCGGGGCTCCCGGCCAACGTGATCGGATAGCTGCCGAGCCCCTGCATGGCGAAGGCGGTGTCCAGCAGGCCGTCGGCCTGGCCCAGGGCCTCGCGCACCAGGGTGAGCGCGCGCACGTCGAGGCGCTCGGGGGCGCAGCCGCCGTAGGCCTTTGGGACGCACCACCCCAGCAGCCCCGCCTCGGCCAGCGCCAGCGCCGCCGCGCGGGTGCGCGCGCGGTCGTCCCCGTCGTCGACTCGCCACCCCGCCGCGACCTCGCCCGCCGCCGCGCCCACCGCGGCGTGGTGCGCCTCGAAGAGGAAGGGCAGGTCATCGGCAGACGTCGCGAAGCGACTCACAGGCCCTCGAAGCGCGGGGGACGCTTGCCGGTCCAGGCGTCGAAGGCCTCGCGGAAGTCCGGGTGCTGCATGCAGATCGCCTGGGCCTGCGCCTCGGCCTCGATGGCCGCCTCGAGATCCAGGTTGGCCTCGTCCTCGATCATCTTCTTGGTCATCGCGTGCGCGAAGGCCGGCCCGCGCGCCAGGCGGGTGGCCAGCGCGGTGGCCTCGGCGACCACGGCGTCGGGCGCGACCACGCGGTTCACCAGCCCGATGCGCGCGGCGTGCTCGGCCCCGATGATGTCGCCCGTGAACAGCAGCTCCGAGGCGTGCCCCAGCCCGACGATGCGCGGCAGCAGGTAGGCCGCGCCCATGTCGGCGCCGCACAGCCCCACCTGTGGAAAGACGAAGCCGAAGCGGGCCTTCTCGCTGGCGATGCGCAGGTCACAGGCGAGCGCCACCACCGCGCCGGCGCCCACCGCGACGCCGTTGACCGCCGCCACGACGGGCTTCGAGACGCGCCGAATGTTGCGAATGAGGGCGCCGGTGACGCGCGTGAAGGCGAGCAGGCCCTTCATGTCGCGCGCGAAGAGCTCGC
>CALBMW010000050.1 GCA_937896275.1 uncultured Myxococcales bacterium | reverse complement strand
GTCGCGTGGGGGACAACTGGGTCACGCAGGCGCGCGACGTCGAGAGCGGACGCACCTTCGTGGTGCGCTCGCGGGTGCTGGTCAACGGCTGCGGCCCCTACGTCGACGCGCACAACGCGGTGACCGGCCAGCGCACGGCCCACCGCCACGTCTTCAGCAAGGGCATCCACCTCATCGTCGATCGGCTGAGCCCGAGCCACCGTGTGCTCACCTTCTTCGCCGACGACGGGCGCCTGTTCTTCGCCATCCCGATGGGGCCGCGCACGGTCATCGGCACGACCGACACGCGGGTTGAGTCGCCCGAGGCGGTGGTCACCGACGAGGACCGGCGCTTCGTGCTCGACAACATCAACAAGCGTCTCGACCTCGAGCGCCCGCTGACCGAGGCCGACATCGTCGCCGAGCGCTGCGGCGTGCGCCCGCTCGTTGTGGCGCGGGGCGAGACGGGCGAGTCCGCGGACTGGACGAAGCTGTCGCGCAAGCACGCCGTGGACGTCGACGAGGGCGCGCGCCATGTCAGCATCTACGGCGGCAAGCTGACCGACTGCCTCAACGTGGGCGAGGAGATCTGCGCGGCCGTCGCGCGCCTGGGCGTGGCGCTGCCCTATCCCCGGCAGATCTGGTACGGCGAGCCCGCCCGCCCGGTGCGCGACGACTTCTTCCACCAGGCGCGCCTGATGGATCTCGACGCGCACACCGCGCCCCACGCCAGCGAGCCCCTGTCGCAACGCTTGTGGCGGCGCTATGGGGCGCGGGCGCTCGGCATGCTCGAGGACATTCGGCGCGAGCCGGCGATGGCCGAGGTGCTCATCGAGACCTCGGAGTACATTCGCTGCGAGATCGCGCGCACGGCGAAGCACGAGATGGTGGTGGGCCTCGAGGACTTCCTGCGGCGCCGGTCGAAGATCTCGCTGGTGGTGCGGCACGAGCGGTTGCTGCGTTCGGCGGGGCTCCGCGAGGCGTGCGGGATCTTGTTCGGCGACGACGCGCCGGCCCGCTGGGAGGCCTACTTCGGTTTGGCGTGGGACGCGCCCGAGGGGCAGCCCTTGGCGGAGCCTCCGTCGGAGCCGTCGGCGCCGAGGCCTTCGCGGGCGCCCGCCGCGGCGACGCCCGTGACTGGGACAGCGAGGTGATCATGCGTGGAATGGCGGGCAGCGGGTGGGCCTACGTCCTGTGCGCGGTGCTCGGGTGCGACGACGGCGCCGGGGGCGCGCGGCAAGCTGGGGACGCGGCCGTGGACGCGGACGCCAGGGTGGGTGACGCGGGCCAAGGCGAGGACGGCGCGCCCGACGCCGGCCCGCCCGACGGCGGCGCCCGCGACTGCGACGACAGCCGGCCGCCCCTGGTGATGATGCACGGCCTGCTTGCGGCCGGTGACACCTTCGCCCCGCACGTACAGCGCTTCGCGGCCAACGGGCTGTGCCTCGATCGCTACCACGCCTTCGATTGGGCGTCGCTCGTGGGCCAGCCGCACAGCCACGTCGGCGAGTTGGATGCCTTCGTCGACGCAGTTCGCGCCCTGCACGGCGTCGAGACCGTCGATCTGATGGGTCACTCGGCGGGGGGAGCGCTCGGCTACGCCTACCTGAGCGACCCGGCGCGCGCGGCCAAGGTCGCGCGCTATGTCCATGTCGCCAGCCCGCCGATGGACGGCCCCGCCGGCCCCGACGACGCGCCCGTGCCGACGCTGCAACTCTGGTCGGCCGACGACACCATCATCGCGGGCGCCGACATCCCCGGCGCGCAGAACGTCGAATTGCCCGGCCAGGATCACTACGCGGTGGCGACGGCCCCCGAGGCCTTCGAGGCGCTGTACCCGTTTCTGTACGGCGAGGCCCCGACGGTGGTGCAGGCGCCCCCGGCCGAGCCCATCGTGCTCTCCGGCAAGGCGTTGGTGCTGGCGGACAACACGCCCGAGGCCGGCGCGACCATCGAGATGTGGACGGTGGGGGCGGGCGGCCAGCGTACGGAGGCGGCGCCCGAGGCGAGCCTGGTGGCGGCCGAGGACGGCGCCTTCGGGCCCTTCGCGGCCAAGCCCGGTCAGCACTATGAGTTCGTCGTCCGCCCCCAGCGCGAGGGCGCGCCACCGGTGCGCTACTACCGAGAGCCCTTCCGGCGCACGGACCCGCTGGTCTATCTGCGCACCCTGCCCATGCCGCCCAGCTTCGCCGGCACCCTGCTCCGCCAGGTGCCCTTCGACGACGCGCACACGGTGCTGGTCGTCTTCAACGCGAGCCGCGCGGTCATCGCAGGCGTCGACAGCCTGACGGTCGACAGCGTCGAGATGGCCACCGAGGCGCTCGCCTCGGCAGACGCCACGATGATCGCGCTGTTCCTCTACGACGTCGGCGCGGACGGCGCCTCTGGCGGCGTGGTGTCGGCCTTCGGCGTCTTCCCCTTCCTCTCGGCCCTCGACTTCTTCATCGGGGCCGATCCGGCGCGCAGCACGCGCATCGAGCTCAACGGCCGCGTGCTCGAGGTCCCGCGCTGGCCCTCGGCCTCCGAGGGGGCGGTGATCGCCGTCTTCGACTGAAGGCCGCCCAGCGACGCCGCGAGAAGTGTCAGGCACTTCTTCCGCCCAGCGACGCCGCGAGAAGTGTCAGGCACTTCTTCCGCCGCGAGAAGTGTCAGGCACTTCTTCCGCGAGAAGTGTCAGGCACTTCTTCCGGGCACTTCTTCCGCCGGCGGGGCCGGCCCCGCCGCGAGAAGTGTCCGCCGCGAGAAGTGTCAGGCACTTCTTCCGGGCACTTCTTTCTTCCGCCGGCGGGGCCGGCTGTGTGGTCGGGACGGTGCTCCGGCTGCCGGGGGGAGGGGGTCGCGGCTCGCGTAGTTCCGTTCTGCCGGGCGGGGCTGCTGCCGCGCGCGCGGTTGGGGGAGTCAAGGCTCGCCACTTGACACTTGGGGTGAGCGACGCGGTCCGCCGCGCCAGGGCGGCGTCCCAAGTGTCAAGTGACGAGTCTCGACCCCCGACGGAGAGGGTTGGGGCCGCCGGAAAGAGGTGCCCGGCACCCTGTCCGGTGTGGCACCCTGTCCGGTGTGGTCGGGACGGTGCTCCGGCTGCCGGGGGGAGGGGGTCGCGGCTCGCGTAGTTCCGTTCTGCCGGGCGGGGCTGCTGCCGCGCGCGCGGTTGGGGGAGTCAAGGCTCGCCACTTGACACTTGGGGTGAGCGACGCGGTCCGCCGCGCCAGGGCGGCGTCCCAAGTGTCAAGTGACGAGTCTCGACCCCCGACGGACGACCCCCGACGGAGAGGGTTGGGGCCGCCGGAAAGAGGTGCCCGGCACCCCGTCCGGGCCCGTCCGCCAGCCGTCCCCCGGCCACCACGACCTCACGACCGTTGGCGCTCCGGCCACCACCACCAGGGGGCGAGACTCGTCACTTGACACTTGCCCAGCCGCGACGCACCACTCCGCGCAGGGCGCCCCGCGGGCAAGTGTCAAGTGGCGGGCCTTGACCCCGACAGCCGCGCGCGCGGCAGCAGCCCCAGCCGCCACCCGGGAACTTCGTGCGGCCCCACCCAGCGCCTTCGCCCCGGGCCGGCCGCGAGAAGTGTCAGGCACTTCTTTCGCCGGCGGGGCCCGCCCGCGGCCGGGGCCCGCCCGCGAGAAGTGTCCGCCCGCGAGAAGTGTCAGGCACTTCTCGCGGGCACTTCTTCCGGTTGGCGCGCCCTGCAAACTTGGCCAGTGGAGTGGTGGACGGCGCTCGAACCGCCTATCGTCTCCGCTTCGGACGACGGCGTAGCCGGATCCACCGTGTACGCGTTGCCCGGCCCCCGGCCTGCGAGGTCCGCCGATGAACCGATCCTGCGCGCGGCTCCCATTGACCTCAGCCTTCGCCCGCCTGCTGCTCGCGATCCCGCTGCTCGTGCCCGCCGGCGCGCTGGCCCAGGGGGAGGCGCCGCAGGAGGCCGCCTCCGCGATGGTCGCCGCGAGCGCCGACGCGCCGCCCGAGGCGCGCCCTCAGGGCGAGCAGCCCTTCGCGATCGGCACGTGGCCCGAGGGCGTCATCGTCACGGCTGGCTCCATCTGGGTGGCCCAGAGCGGCGAGCGCAGCGTGGCGCGCATCGACCCGGCGACCGGTCGCGTCCAGGCGAAGGTCAAGGTCGGACGCCTGCCCGTGTCCTTGGCCGCCGGGCCCGACGGCGCGCCGATCGTACTGGTCAGCACCGACCGAAGGGTGAAGCGGATCGACCCCAAGACACAGAAGGTGAGGGTGATCGCCACCCTGCCCGACGCGCCCGAGGCGCTGGTGGTCGACGGCGCCTTCGCCTACGTGCTGCTGTGGAAGCGCAGCAGCTCGGCTGGGTCGTCGGTCATGCGGATCGACCTGCGGACGGGCAAGTCCAAGCGCTCCGTCGACACGGGCCCCGACGCGTTCGCGCTCACCGTCGGGGGCGGGCTCGTGTGGGTCGCCCGCGGCGATGGCCGGGTCGCGACGCTGCAGGCCGAGACCCTCGTCCGCCTCGCGGACATCGCGGTCGGTGGCAGGCCCTTCCACGCGGCATACGGCGGCAAGTCCGCCTTCGTCGGCAATGGCACCACGGTGCTGCGGCTGAGCCCGGAGACCCGGAGGGTGACCGGAGAGCTGTCCCTTGGCGCCCCGGTGGCGGCGGTGGCGGCCTGGGACGACCTGCTCGCGGTCGCGACGGAGGCGGGCGAGGTGTGGCTCGTCGACCCGGGGACGATGAAGGTCCGCGCGCGGCTGCGGCCCGCGTCACCGTATGCGGCGCGCGCGATCACGCGCAGCGGCGAGGCCCTCCTCCTGACCCACCACGACGCGGTGGACGGAGATCCCGACCACGGGACGCTCGTTCGAGTCCCGTTGCCGGCCGACTCGCCGGCGGTCGCGGCCGGTGCGCTGCAGGACCCGGCAGCGGAGCCCCGCAAGACGCTCGTCTATCGCTTCGCCGAGATGGTCCAGGCGTACGAGGAGCCAACGGAGCTGTCCTTCGGGTACTTCCGGTGCCCCGCGGAGGCCCCCGGCGGCGACGGGCATCGCGGGCCGTGCGCCGACGCGCCCCCGTGGCTCCCCGAAGCAGGCTGGTGGAGCTCCGCACCAGCGCCGAAGGGTCCGCAGGAGAAATCGCCGGCGGCGACCGACTACGCGCCGCGGACGCTGGCCGTCCTCGGTGAGACGGTGAGCGCATCGTGCACGGTTCCGCCGACGGCGCCCGACGAACCGGAGGCGGGCGACGAGTGGAGCGAGGAGGCGTGCTACACGCCGCGCTACGGGCTCGTCACCGGCGAGTCCTGGTTCGCCGGGGGCCAGGTGCGGGAGCGGCGGGTCGCGCTGATCGGCGTCGAGCCTGCGGGCGGCGACTCGGCCAAGCTCGAGGCCGACGCCCGCGCCGTGCTGGCCGCCTGGATCGAGGCACAGAACAAGGGCGACGAGGCCGCCTACGCGGCGCTCTACGGGCGCCCGTTCACCGGCGTCAAGCGCGCCGGCCACGAGGCGAAGTCCTATGACCGCGCAGCTTGGCTGGCCGACCGTCACGCGATGTTCAAGGGATCCATCGAGGTGAAGGCCGAGCAGGTCCAGGTGTGGGCCGGGGGCGATCGCGCTGTGGTGATGTTCCTGCAGACCTGGGCCTCGCGAAAGTTCAAGGACCGCGGGCCCAAGGTGCTGGAGCTGCAGCGCGACGGCGACCGGATGGTCCTGCGGCGCGAGGAGATGATCCTGTCCGACGTCGTTATGCAACCTCCGGGGGTCGCGCCGAACTAGCCCAGGCGCGTCGAGTCAACACGCCAGAGTGTGCGCGGTGGCCGACCGACCGAGCCTGCCCCAGTGGACGATGCCTCGAGTCGACTCCGCCGGCGGCCGCGGGACCGAGGGCCAGCCTCCCAGGCACTCCTCGAGCGTCCGCGTCAGAACCAGACGGCCAGCGTGACCTGGGGACGGCTGAGGAAGACGTCTTCGAGGTCGAGGTCGACCTTCTGGCTGATCACGCCGTTTCTCTGGGTCTGGCTGACCGTCATCTTCGCGACCGTGTCCCCCACGTACTGCAGCGCCAGCGACACGCCGACCCTGCCGAGCGGCACCAGGACGCCCGCGCCGATCACCCCGCTGGCGCCGAAGCCGGTGCCCTCGACGTCGCCGGTGAAGGTCACCACGCCGAGGCCCAGACCGGCGTCGACGAACAGATCCACGGCCTTCACCGGCACGCCATAGCGAAGGCAGGCGCCGATCTCGCCGACCCTCACGTCAGCCTTGGCGCCCTGCGACTCGAAGACGCTGGTGTGCCCCGCGGCGCGGGCCCCCAGGCGGAGGGCTCCCGCCACCGGGGTGTCCCACGTCACCGCCAGGCCATAGGCCGAGGCGAGGCTGTGGGTCTCGCTGCCGTCGAGGACAGGGATGGTCACCTCGAGATCCGCGCCGAAGCCAACATCGGCCTGAACGCTCCACGCGAAGTCCGCGGCGCCGCGCTTGCGGGCGGTGGGGTCGGGGGTCGGTGTCGAGGGCGCGGGCGTCGACTCGGGGGCGGAGGGCTTCGTTGCGTCAGCGGGCGCCACGGGGCTCGGGTGAAGGCGCCGCCTCAGGCCGTCGGCCAAGCGGGCCACGTCCCCGTGATCCTCGGCCTCGGGCGCCAGCTCGAGGTAGCGATCGTAGTAGCGCAGCGCCTGCTCGTCCTGCGCCAGCCGCTCGTAACAGCGCGCCAGGTTGAAGGCCAGCTTGGCGGACTCGGGGAAGACGTCGTAGGCGCCTTGAAACTCCCGCGCCGCCGCCTCGAGGTCACCCTGCAGGTAGTGCTCGCGACCGAGCAGGTAGCGCTTCTCGGAGATGTCGGGGGCGCCGGCCTCGAGCTGAGGCGCGGCGGCGTGGGCCCGCCCCATACCCACCACGCATGCCACGCCGACCGCGGCTCGCAGGCACCATCGCCGCATGATCGACCTCCCTTTCGGCCGGGGATACCCTTTCGGCCGGGGATACCCTGTCGGCCGGGGATACCCTGTCGGCCGGGGATACCCTG
>CALBMW010000049.1 GCA_937896275.1 uncultured Myxococcales bacterium | reverse complement strand
TGCCCGCGGGGCGCCCTGCGCGGAGTGGTTCGTCGCGGCTGGGCAAGTGTCAAGTAACGGGTCTCGACCCCTGGTGGTGGTGGCCGGGGCGCCAACGGCCGGAAGAAGTGCCTGACACTTCGCGGCAGCGGCGTCGCTGGGGCGAAGGCGCGGGGTGGGGCCGCGCGTAGTTCCCGGGTGGCGGCTGGGGCTGCTGCCGCGCGCGCGGTTGTCGGGGTCAAGGCCCGCCACTTGACACTTGCCCGCGGGGCGGCCTGCGCGGAGTGGTTGGTCGCGGCTGGGCAAGTGTCAAGTGACGGGTCTCGACCCCTGGTGGTGGTGGCCGGGGCGCCAACGGTCGGAAGAAGTGCCTGACACTTCGCGGCCGGAAGAAGTGCCTGACACGTCTCGTGGTCTTCGCCCACCGCTATCCGACGCCGCCCCCGCGGCGGATGGCCGCGCTGTGGACGGGCCTGGTGATCACGCTCGACGCGGTGCTGGTCGCCGGACTGATCATGCGCGACTTCTCGATGTTCGACAGCATGCTCGGCACCTGGCTGCCCTTCGCCCTCATCTTCCTGGGCGCGTGGCCCGGCGGTGTCCTGGGGCACCGCCTCGGGCGGCGGTGGCATGGGGTCGATCCGGGATCATTGCGCCCGGTTCACGGGCCGCAACGGTAGCGGTCGCGGCCGGCCCCGACCCGGTCGCCGCTGCCGGCTCAATCGCCGACCACGGTCTGCAGCGGATCGAACACACGCACCTCGAAGTCTGCGGACACGCGCCGCACCTCCTCGACGAAGCCGCCGAAGTTCACGTTGAACGAGAAGCCCATCGGCCCCTCGAGCGGCAGGAAGAAGTTGTCGTGGTGGTGCGCGATGACCGTCTTGGGCTGCAGCGCGCCCAGCACGCGGCGGGTGTAGTCGCGGGTGAAGCCGCGCCCGGCGATGCCGCAGAGCAGGTAGTCGACGGCTCGGTGGCGCAGCGCGGACTCGATGAGGTTGGCGCTGCCCTGGTGGTAGAAGGTGCGGCCCGCGACCGCGATGTGGATGCCCCACACCTGACCGCAGCGGAAGCAACCCTGGTGCATGTCGTCGAGGTGGTCGCAGGTGATCTCGCCCTCGGCGTTCACCTTCAGGCCCAGCACCAGCTTGCTGTGGACGGAGGGCACGAAGGTGACCTCGAAGGGTCCCAGGGCGTAACACCGGCCGGGCTCGGCGGTGACGCACGCGTCGGTGAGCCCGGCCAGCCCCATGAGCGTCGCGAGCGCGCTCGAACCGTACACTCGACACCCACGGCGCCGCGCAAGCTCCGGCACGTCGAGGGCGTGGTCGAAGTGCGTGTGGCCGACCAGGATGGCATCGGCCCGCGGCACATGGCGGTCGATGAGATCGACGCTGGGCCGCAGCGGTCGATGGCGGACCACGCTGCCGAGGCCGGTCCGCGTGAGGTAGGGGTCGATGACGAGGTGGAAGCCCTCGTAGGCCAGCGTGAAGCCCGCGGTGCCCAGCCAGGTCATCGAGAGTCCGGTGGGCAGCGGCTGGCTGAGCTGCGCGACGTTCAGCTCGCGCGCCGCGCTGACGTCGTTGCGCTGACGGGCGCCCGGCGCCAGCAGGAAGCGCACCGCCGAGCCCAGCGGCGCCGACCAGCCGCCCACCTGAACCGTCCCCGGGACCGACATGGGGCCTCCTCGCCCGCCACCATGGAGCGTCGCAGCGTGCGGCGCAAGGCGATGGTCCGAGGTCGCGTTTGCGCACCGATCCGGGCTGGCCGCGATGGGCGACGCATTGTCCTGCGAGCACCGCTGTGCTTATCTGGCTCCTCACGTCAGCGGCCCACAGCGGAGGACATGCATGCGCTACGACCTGAAGATCGCCAACGGCACGGTCATCGACGGCACCGGCGCCCCGGGTCGATCGGCGAACGTCGCGGTGCGCGATGGGCGCATCGTCGAGGTCGGGGCTTGCGACGGTCCGGCCGAGCGCGTGATCGACGCCGAAGGACACCTGGTCACCCCCGGCTTCGTCGACATCCACACTCACTACGACGGTCAGATCTCGTGGGACGAGGTCATGGCCCCCTCGATCTTTCACGGCGTGACGACCGCGGTGATGGGAAGCTGCGGCGTCGGCTTCGCGCCGGTCCGCGAGGGGGATCGGGATCGCCTCGTCGACCTGATGCAGGGCGTCGAGGACATCCCCGGCACCGCGCTGAGCGAGGGCCTGACCTGGGATTGGGAGACCTTCGCCGACTACATGGACGCCATCGACGGGCGCCCGCACACGCTCGACTTCATGTGTCAGGTGCCGCACGACGCCCTGCGCGTCTATGTCATGCGCGAGCGCGCGCTGGCCGACGAGGCGGCCACCGAGCAGGACATCGCGGCGATGCGGGCCGAGCTGCGTCACGCCCTGCTCGCGGGGGCGGCGGGCTTCAGCACCGGACGCACCGACAACCACCGCGCCGCGGACGGCAGCGCGACGCCCGCCTCCGAGGCCACGCTGCGTGAGCTGCAGGGCCTCGCGCAGGCCTTCCACGGCCTCGATCACGGCGTCCTGCAGGCGGTGAGCGACTTCAACATGTTCCAGTCGCTCAAGCACTTCGACGCCGAGTTCGACCTGCTCGAGCAGCTCGCCGAGGCGGGCGCCGGGCATCACATGAGCATGTCGCTCATGCAGCGGCGCCAGGACACCGAGCAGTGGCGCAAGATCCTGAAGCGCGTCGACGCGGCGAAGGCGCGCGGCCTCGACATCCGGGTGCAGGTCGGGGCCCGCGGCATCGGCGTCCTGCTGGGCCTGCAGGCGACCTTCCACCCCTTCATGGGCTTCCCGAGCTACAAGCGCATCGCCCACCTGCCGCTGGCCGAACGGGTACGGGCAATGCGCGATCCCGTCTTCAAGGCGCAGCTGCTCACCGAGAAGTCCGACAAGGTGTCGGGTGACGGCAGCCCCATCCCGCCGCTGGCCGATCAGCTGCTGCAGAACCTCGACTTCGTGGCGATGCAGCTCTGGCGCTTCGGCGATGACTTCGACTACGAGCCGCGGGCCGACCAGAGCGTGCTGGCCGAGGCCTACGCGCGCAAGGTGCCGCCGCTCGAGGTCATCTATGACGCCATGCTCGAGGACGAGGGCCGCGAGCTGCTCTATTTTCCGATCTACAACTACCTGGGCAACAACCTGGACGTCGTCCACGAGATGCTGACCCACCCGCAGGCCCTGCCCGGCCTGAGCGACGGCGGCGCCCACGTCGGCACCATCTGCGATGCCAGCTTCCCCACCTTCATGCTGACTCACTGGACGCGCGATCGGCAGGGGGCCCGGCTGCCGCTCGAGCGGGTGGTGCAGATGATGACCCAGGACACGGCGCGCTTCATGGGCCTGACGGATCGCGGCGTGGTGGCGCCGGGGCTCAAGGCCGATCTCAATGTGATCGACCACGCCGGCCTCAAGTTGGAGCGGCCGCGCATGGTGCAGGATCTGCCGGCGGGTGGGCAGCGGTTGCTGCAGGACGCGCGCGGCTACCGCGCCACCATCATCTCGGGGCAGGTCGTCGTGGATCAGGATCGCCTGACGCCGGCGCGCCCCGGGCGCCTGGTGCGCGCGGGGCGGTGAGGGCGAAGGGGGGCGTCGACCGAGCCGACAGCTTCGTCGGCGCGCGGGCGCGCGGGCCGGTGGTGCCGCGTCGGGCTTGATCCCGGCACCGTGCGAGATGGAACATGCCGCTCATGCGAAGAACCCTCTGTTTGCTGGTCTCCCTCTGTTTGCTGGTCTCCGTCGTCGCGCTGACCGCCTGCGATGATGGTGGCTCGAGCGATCCGACAGCCACGCCCGCCGACGCGGCCTCGATGACGCCCGATCTGGGCGGCGACCCGTCCCCCGATCAGGGCACGCCGCCGGACGCGGTGGCGCCCGACATGGAGCCGCCCGATCTGGGCCCTCCGCGGCGCCCCTGCGACACGGCCGCGGGCGCGCTGCCCGAGGGTCTGACCGAGCTGGCCTGGGACGACGGCACGCCCGTGGGCGACGTGGCCGGTCAGCCCTGGACGATCGTCGACGTCCCGCTGGCCTCGACCACGCTGCACGAGGCGGTGCGCTTCGACCTCGAACGCCCCGCCAAGATCCACGGATTCGCCATTCGTTACGGCCACTTGCCCGATGACTCCGAGGCGGGGATCGAGGCCGGCCTCTATCGTGACTTCAGCCACAACGGCTTCGACTTCTGGGCCGCCGATCCCTACTGGACCGGCACCCGCTGCCGCGACGAGATCGCCCCCGACCGCTGGACGAGCTACCGCCTGCGCACGCCGCTCGAGGTCGACCAACCCGGCCTCGTGTACGTCGCTCACCGGCGCGACGGCGCCGACGCGGCGTCCTGGCAGTTCGACGGCACGCCGCCCACCCCCGACTGCGCTCCGGCCGACTGCTGCGCCCCCTTCACCGCCTGCCACTCGGCCTGGAACCTGCCGGAGCTGCGCGAGTACACCGCCGGCGGGCAGGGCAACTACGCTTGGAACGGCCTGAGCACGAGCTTCCAGTACGACTACCTCGTGCGCCTCTACGTGGAGTACACCGACGACGCGCCGGACGATCCGCTCTTCCGCCCGCTGCCCGGGGTCGAGCCGACGAACCGCATGGCCTTCGGCGACTACGACGGCGACGGCGACGATGACCTCGTCGTGAACGGCCCGCGCCTGTGGCGCAACGACGGCGGGCAGTTCACCGACGTGACCGAGGCCACGGGGCTGACCGCCCCCGGGCTGGGCGGGGCCGGCGTCTGGGGCGACTTCGACAACGACGGTTGCCTCGATCTGTTCCTCTTCGAGGAGACCGACGCCCGCTCGGACCACCTGCTGCGCAACGACTGCGCCGGGCACTTCGTGGACGTGACCGAGGCCTCGCAGATCGTCGACGCTCAGGACGCCCAGCGCTGCGACGGACACGAGACGCCGCAGGCGCCCACCGCCGCGGCGGCTTGGCTCGACGTCGACGCCGACGGGCTGCTCGATCTCTACGAGGCCAACTTCATCTGTTGGTCGGCCGGCACCTTCTACCCCGACCGCGTCTGGCACAACGAGGGCGACGGCACCTTCGCCGACTGGACCGGCACCCATGGCTTTCGCAGCGTGCAACAGACCGCCCTGGCGAGCCGCGGCGTGAACCCGGTCGACGTGGATCAGGACGGTGACGTCGATCTCTGGATCAACCACTATCGGCTGCAGCCCAACCTCTTCTACCGCAACGTGGGGGACGGCATGGTCGAGCCGGCGCAGATCGCGCTGAGCCTTCAGGGCAACGGCACGCGCCAGGGCGTCACCAGCTATTACGGGCACACCATCGGCACCGCCTGGGGCGATCTGGACGAGGACGGCCGCTTCGACGCCGTGGCCGCCAACCTGGCGCACCCGCGCTTCTACGACTTCAGCGACAAGACGCAGGTGCTGCTGCAGAACCCCGACGGCACCTTCCGTGACATCCAGGGCGACTTCGCGCAGCCCGAGGGCGCCGCCGGCCTGCGTTATCAGGAGACCCACTCGGTGCCCGCGCTGGCCGACTTCGACCAGGACGGTCACCTCGATCTTGCCATCAGCGCGGTCTACGACGGCCGGCCGACGGACTTCTACTTCGGCAACGGTGACGGCACCTTCCGCCTCGACGTGTGGCGGGGGGCGATCCCGGTGACCAACGGCTGGGGCATGGCCACCGCCGACGTGGATCAGGACGGCGACCTGGATCTGGCCGCGCAGGGCGTGCTGCTCGAGAACGTCGGCGCGCCGGTCGGGCGGCACTGGCTGCAGGTGCGGGCGGTGGGCACCGCGCGGAGCAACCGCGCGGGCATCGGCGCGACGGTGCGCATCGAGGCGGGTGATCGGGTGTGGCTGCGCTCGGTCAACGGCGGCACCGGCCAGGGGTGCCAGGACAGCCTCACCGTGCACGCGGGGCTGGGCGACG
This sequence comes from uncultured Myxococcales bacterium, assembly GCA_937896275.1. Lineage (GTDB taxonomy): Bacteria > Myxococcota_A > Bradymonadia > UBA7976 > UBA1532 > JACKDN01. The sequence goes on along the minus strand of CALBMW010000049.1, from coordinate 1,044 downwards.
TCGCGCAGGTCGATCGCATCACCGTGCGCTTCATCGGCAAGGGCGAGGTCGTCTTCGAGGGGCCCTTCGACGCCGATCAGCGCCTCTGGTTGACCGAGGACGGTGACGTGCATCCGGGCTGGGCGCCGCCTTCACCCTGACCTCGAAGGCCCCGCGTGGGCGAATCTGGGACCGCGAGCCGCCGAGCGGGGTCTGATCCGTGGAGGTGGTGATGCGCACCGCGACCGCGACGCTTTTCTTCTTGCTCCTCTGCGACGGGCTGTCGGGCTGCGACACGGCGCAGTCCCCGAGCGACGACGAGGGCGCGGTCGACCGACTGGCCCCCGGCGTCGCCTGCGGTCGGGACGCGCCGCCCCTGGAGGTGCCGCTCAGAGTGCTGCCCAGCGGCGTCGTGCCGCATTGGTCGACCAGCGCAGGCTGCGTCACGGTCAGCTACGCGCCCGACTTCGCCGAGCAGATCGAGCCCCTGCGCGCGGCGATGAGCGGCTGGACGCTCGACTGCAGCACCTTGTGTTTCGATGGGCCGGTCGAGCGGGCCGAGGCACCGGAGGCCGGAGCGGGCGAGCGTCGACTGCACGTGGCGTGGGGCCCCGCCGATGTCGTGAACATCGAGGCCGAGGCCTTCTACGACATCGATCGGGGCACCATCGCGCAGGCCCTGGTGCGCGTGCCGCCCGACGCGTCACCAACGGTGGACGATCTGCTGTGGGCGGTTGGCCGCGCCTCGGGCCTGGGCAACCCCGCCGGGGACGTGCCCAGCGTGATGGGAACGCCGGATGCCTCCCGCGTGGCACCCACCGAGGCGGACGCCGCGACCTTCTGCGTCCTGTACGGCGATCCACCGCTCTGCCCGTGACGCAGGGGCCCAGGCGGACCGCGCGTGAGGCCTCGGTCGGGCACGACCCGTGAGGTCTCGCTGGGGGCAAGAAGTTTCGCTGGGGCACGGAGGTCTCGCTGGGGCAAGGAGGTCTCGCTGGGGCAAGGAGGTCTCGCTGGGGCAAGAAAGGTGCGCCGGTTCGTCGCTGCCGTCGGGGGAGGAGCGGC
>CALBMW010000048.1 GCA_937896275.1 uncultured Myxococcales bacterium | reverse complement strand
CCGGCGGCAGCGGCGGCATGGGCGGTGGGCCCGGCATGGGCGGTCAGCCCGGCATGGGCGGTGAGCCCGGCATGGGCGGTGAGCCCGGCATGGGCGGTCAGCCAGGCATGGGCGGTGAGCCCGGCATGGGCGGTGAGCCCGGCATGGGCGGTGAGCCCGGCATGGGCGGTGCCCCGGGCGATGTCTGCGAGCACCCGCGCTCCGAGTGTCACGCCGACGCCGAGTGCGGTGACGGTGGTGCCTGCGAGCCCTTCCCTCAGGTGGGCGCGCCCTGTCTGTGCCGCCGACCGACAGAGCCCCAGCGCAATTTCTGCCAGGACGGGGGGTTCGAGGGCTGCTGCACCGATCTCGACTGCAACGCCGACAGCAGCGGGGCGGTCTGCCAGGCAGGCGCCTACGACGTGCAGAGCGCCTACTGCGGTGGCGCGGCCCCGCCGCCGTTCAACGACTGCGTTCAGCCGACCTGCGCGGGTCACGCCGACTGCGGCGGCGCGGACGTCTGCGTCCCCGCCGGACTCTTCGGGTACGTCGTGGCGGCCTGCGCGCGCGCCGGCTGCCGCACCGACGCCGACTGTGATGCGCGCCCCGGCGGCGAGTGTCGCGCCTTCTTCGGGCGTTGTCACCGCGCCGGCCTGGCGTGCACCTACGCCGACAGCCCCTGCCGCACCGACGGCGACTGCCGAGGCGATCGCTTCCCTCAGTTCTGTGCGCCTGCCAATGGCGACACGGTCTGCGAGGACGATATCCCACGACCTTGATGGGTTGACTGCGTGCCGGCGACGGTCGCGATATGCTCCGGCGGCCGACTCGACGGTGAGGCCTGCCCATGTTGCGTTCACTCCGGGTGATGCTCGCGCTCTGCGCCCTCGGCGGCCTCTGCGCCTTCGCGGCGGCTTGCGACGATGACTCGACCGGCACTTCGCAGGCCGGGGGACCGGGGGAGCCCTGCGCCCGCTACGGCTGCCAGCCCGGCTCCACTTGCGTGGACGATCGGTGCGTGGTGCCGGACGCCGAGGTGCCGGACGGGACGCCGACGGCCGACGACGCGCTCGCGCCGGACGCAGCCCCGAACGCGGCGCCGGACGCGACCGCGGACGCGGTAGTCAACGGCGCCGATGGCGATGGCGACGCGCGCGCGTCCGACCAGGGTCCGCCGCCCGAGGGTGCGCCCCTCACGATCGCGTCGGGCGCGGTGGAGGGGCTCACGACCACCTACGTGGGCGGCCGTCCGGCGGTCGCGTGGTACGACCCCGGCGCTCACGCCCTGCGCTACGCCTGGGCTCGGCGGGACGCGCCGCGGCAGGCCGGAGACTGGGTGGTGCACACCGTCGTGGATCGCGCGGTCCGCGATCCCTCACTCATCGATCTCGATGGCTCCCCGGCGCTGGCGTTCCACGATCCGGCCCTCGGCCAGTTGCTCTTCGCGCGGGCCGACGTCGTCTTCCCGCGGGCGGCCGGTGATTGGGCCATTCACACCGTCGACGCGACGGGCAACGTGGGTCTCTTCGCGCGCCTCGCCGTCACCGATCGGCTGGCCGACGACGCGGGCGGCGCGCTGGGCCTGGCCTACTACGACGCGGACCGTGGCGCGCTGAAGTGGGCTCGGGCCCGCTCGCGGGCGCCGGCCGCCACGGGTGATTGGCAGATCGAGACGGTCGACGCCAACGACGACGCCGGGCAGCACGTGGCGGTCGCCTTCGAGGTGCTCGCCGTGAACGGGCAGCCCGCGGTGCGGCCGGTGCTGGCCTACTACGCAGCCGGCCCGGGCGATCTGCGGCGCGCCGTCGGGCCCGCGGTCCGCCCCGATCTGCCGGCTCAGCCCTGGCTGGTCGAGACGGTGGACGCCGAGGGTGACGTCGGACGCTTCGCTGCGATCGGCGGCGACGGCGAGGTCATCGCCTACCGCGACACGGCGGACCGCGCCTTGCGCGTCGCGCGCCGCGTGGACGACGACGAGGGCCTCGCGTGGCGGGTCGAGGTGCTCGACGCCTCGGGCGACGCAGGCCGCTTCGCGCAGGTCGAAGACCGCTTCGGGCGTCCGCGCGTGACCTGGCTGGACGACCACTTCGGCCAGATCAAGCAGGCCCGCCTCGGGGCCGACGAGGTCTGGTCCCTGCGCGTAATCGAGGCCCCTGGCGCGGTCTCCGACGCGCTGGCCTACGCGCCGGCGCCCTGCGGGGTGGAGCAGGACGAGGGCGTGGGCCGGCACACGGGTCTCTTCGTGCACGCCGATCCGCGCGCCGGCGCGCTGCGCTTCGCCTACGACGCTGCCCCCGAGGGCAACTGGTTCCTGCACCACGTCGGCCCACGGGCGCGCGCCGCGGTGTTGCTCGACGTCGACGGTCGCCCCGCCCTGATCTACGGCGATCTTCAGCGGGGCGGTGTTCACTTCGCGGTGGCCGGCTCGCGACTCGCGGTCGAGTCGGACGCGTGGAGCGCGACGCTGATCACGGACGCGGGGCGCGTGACGCAGATCGCCGCCATCCCGCTCGGGGAGGGGCTCGCGGCGGCGTGGCGCGACGAGCCGGGGCAGGCCGTGGTCTTTGCGCAGACGGCCACCCGCGCGCCCGTTGGCCCCGGCGACTGGACCGTGCATCGGCTGGCACCGCGGGGCGATCTTCACCTCGCCGGCCTCATCGACGCGGGCGGGGCGCCGGCCCTCGCGATCTACGACCGCGGCAGCCGTGCGCTGCGCTATGCGCGGGCGACCCGGCCCGATCCGCGGGGCCCCGACGATTGGCTGCTGCACCGGGTGCAGGCCGAGGGGGCGGGTGGTGCGCAGGCGGCCCTGGCCGACATCGCGGGGCGTCCTCACCTGGCCTGGGCGGTGGGGGGCGCCGACGGCGCTACGACGGAAGTGCGGGTGGCGCGTGCGACGGCGCTCCCGCCGACTTCGAGCGCCGACTGGTCGGTCAGCGAGGTCGGCTTCGCGCTGCCGGCCGACAAGCCCCTGGCGGGCCTCGCTTTGCGCGCGGTGGAGGGGCGCCCGGTGGTGGTGGCGGGGGCCGACGCGCTGGTCTTCGCGCGCGCTCGGGTGGCCGATCCAGTGGGTCCCGACGACTGGGTACGGCACGTCGCGGACGCACGCCGCGTCTCGGGCGTCCCCGTGCTCGGTGTCTGGGACGACCTGCCGGTGCTCTTCTACGGTCTCGCGGACACCGACACCGACGCATCGCTGTGGTTGGGCACGACCCGAGTCGCCGCCCCCAACGGCCGCGACGCCTGGCGCTTCGCGCGCCTGGCTGAGCGCGACGGTCCCCAGCGCACGATCTCACCCTTCGGCACGGTGCGGCTCGAAGACGTCTCGTGGCTGGCCTACGGGGTCGACGCCTGCCTGGCCTACGGCTGGGCGGCCGCGCCGTAGCCTGCACGGGCAGGGATGGGGTCAAGACTAGCTACTTGACATATAGGCCAAGTGACAAGTGGGTTGTTTTGACCCCCTCACTTT
>CALBMW010000047.1 GCA_937896275.1 uncultured Myxococcales bacterium | reverse complement strand
GACCCGCTGGTGGGCGTGCAGGTGAACGCCTCCACCCGGGCGACGAAGCTGTCGGCCCGCAACCGCGCGGAGCCCACGCGGTCGCGATGCCCGGCGCGCCAGGCGCGCGATTTCGCTTGATCCGAACGGCCGGCGCGCCGGTACGGTCGGCCCGCAGAAGATGACTTGGGGGATCACCGTGGGAATGAGTGTTGCGACGCGCGGGCTGATCGCGTGGGCGGCGGCGTTCGCGCTGCTCGTGGGCTGCGACGACGGCGGCTCGGGCAGCGCACAGCAGGGGACCCTCGACCAGGGGGCGGCGGCCGACCTCGGTGGCGATTCGCTCCCCGACGCCGCGACCGAGTCGCACGCCGACGCCGCGACCGAGCTGCCCGACGCCGAGCTGCCCGACGCCGACCTGCCCGACGCCGAGGTCGAGCCGCAGCCGGACGGGGGGCTGCCTGCGATGCCGTGGCCCGTCGGCGCGCCGGGCTTCTTCAACATCGGCTACATGACCGAGGAGATCACCTACCAGCCGTCGTTTGGCGAGCCGCGAACCATCCGCCTGGGTTGGTGGTACCCCACGCTCGACGCCGAGGGCAGCGCCACCCGCTACGCCAACATCCTGTTGCGCCACGAGGCCTTCCACGACGCGACGCCGGCCCTCGACGAGCCCGCGCCGGTGGTGGTGTTCTCGCACGGCAACGGCGGCTTCGCCGAGCAGAACTACACCATGGGCGAGTTCTTCGCCCGCCACGGCTGGGTGTTCGTGGCCGTGGACCACACGGGCAACACCTTCCTCGACATGAGCGTGCCCGGCTACCTGCTCTTCGAGCTGCGCCCGCTGGACGTGAAGGCCACGCTCGATTACCTCGACGCGCTGCCGGCCGACCACCCCCTGGCCGGCGGCCTCACCGCCCAGCGAGCGCTCACCGGGCACAGCTTCGGCGGCTACACGACGCTGGCGGTGGGCGGCGCGGGCTTCGACGTCGAAGGGCTCCTGGCCGACTGTGCCCCGGGCCCCGACCGGCCCGCCGAGGCGTGCGACTATCTGGAGGAGGGCGCCGACCGCTACCGCGCGGGCTTCGGCGATGACCGCCTGCAGGCGCTGGTGCCACTCGCCCCCGCGGGCGCCAACCTGTTCCGCGGTGGCGAGGGTGACATCGCCGCGCCGGTGCTGCTGATGACGGGCGCCCGCGACAAGACGCTGCCCAACGCCGACGAGGGCGATCCCATCTGGGACGCCATCCATCAGCCCGACAGCGTCCGCCTCGACTTCCCGGAGGCGGGCCACTTCACGTTCTCGGATGCCTGCGCCCTTGCGGGCGCGGTGGGTCAGGACGACGGCTGCGGGCCCGATTTCATCCCGGCCAGCGACGCCTATCGGTTGATGAACGGCTACGCCCTGGCCTTCCTCCGACTGTACGTGCTGGGCGAGGACACGGACGTCGATTTGCTCTATGGGGACGCCACGCTGGGCGAGGGCGCGGACCGCTCGCTCAAGCGTTAGTGCGCGTTGCGCCCGCGTCGCCGGGGGTCGCGTCGCCGGGCGCCGCCTCGGCCAGGGCCGCCCGCACGCTGTCTGGATCCGACAGCGCCGAGGACGCGCTGCCCGAGGGCGCGTGCAGCACCACCGCGAGCTCTTCGTCGATGGTGCGCAGCTCCTGCTCGAGCGAGTCCATGCGGTTCTCGGCCACGCGCAGGCGCGTCTGGAGCACGCTGATCATCCACAGCGCGATCAGCAGGACCATCACGATCGTGATGGTCAGGACCGGGTGCGCGGTGTCGATGAAGTCCCACATACGGGTCAGTCAATCACAGCGCGCGGACGCCGCCAAAAAAACTTGACCGCCTACCTGTCGGGCACCGCGTCGCCGCTGTCGCTTCCTGGGTGACGGCTCGGTATCATGCCGCCGCCCTGCACAAGGAGGCCCCATGGCCACGCTCGGTTTGGAGACCGAGGTCGTCGACGACGCGGTCCTCGCGCGTACGGTCGACCGCTTCCGCGAGGCCGGCATCCGGCTTCCCACCTTCGCCGAGCTGGCCGATCCGTCCACGCTGCCGGCCGACCGGCGAGCGGCGCTGGGCGACGTCGATCCCGACGCCCCCGATCCCCAGAACCTGTTCCGCGTCCACTGGTACAACACGGCCGACCGGCGGGGCCTCACCGCGGTCCCCACCTACCTCGAGCTGCCCTCGGAGCTGACCGGGGTGGACGCGCGCATCGTCGTGATGCTGGGGAAGCACTTCCCGCTGATCCGCGCCCACAAGGTGCTGGCGGCCTACGCGTGCCTCGTGCCCCGGTTGGTCACGGGCCAATTCGACCCGACGGCGCACAAGGCCGTCTGGCCCTCGACCGGCAACTACTGCCGGGGCGGTGTCGCCATCTCCCGCATCCTCGGATGCCACGGCGTCGCCGTGCTGCCGGCCGGCATGAGCCGCGAGCGCTTCGACTGGCTGGAGCGCTGGGTCACCGCGCCGACCGACATCATCCGCACGGTCGGCACCGAGTCGAACGTCAAAGAGATCTACGACGAGTGCAATCGCCTCGAGCGGCTGCCCGATCACATCATCTTCAATCAATTCAGCGAGTTCGCCAACCACTTGGCCCACCTCGCCTGCACCGGTCCCGCCCTGGAGCGGGTCGTCGCCTCGCTCGAAGGCAGCCCGACCCTGCGCGCCTACGTGTCGGCGACCGGCTCGGGCGGCACCCTCGGCGCGGGCAACTACCTGCGCGAGGCCTGCGGCGCGCTCACCGTCGCGGTCGAGGCACAGGAGTGCCCCACGCTGCTCTCCAATGGCTTCGGCGAGCACAACATCCAGGGCATCGGCGACAAGCACGTCCCCCTCATCCACGACGTGATGGGCACCGACGCTGTGTCGGCGATCAGCGATGTGCACACCGACACCCTGTTCATGCTGTTCAACACCGACGCGGGCCGCGACTACCTCGTGAAGCGTCGCAAGCTCGATCCGGCCCTCGTGGCGCGGCTCGACGGCCTGGGCTTCTCGGGCATCGCCAACGTGCTGGCCGCCATTCGCACCGCGCGCCACTGGCGCATGGGATCGGATGACGTGGTCATCACCATCGGCACCGACGGCGCCGAGCTCTACGGCACCGAGGTCGACCGCCTCATGCCGCGCTACTTCCCCGAGGGCTACGACGCGGTGTCGGCCGCCGAGACCTTCGGACGGGTGCTGCTCTCGGGCAGCGTCGATCACTTCCGCGAGCTGGGCCAGGACGAGCGCCACCGCATCTTCAACCTGGGCTACTTCACCTGGGTCGAGCAGCAGGGCATCTCGTTGGCCGACTTCGAGGCGCGCCGCAAGCCTGGCTTCTGGCGGGACCTGCGCAAGCACCTGCCGGTCTGGGACGCGCTCATCGATCAGGTCAACGCTCGGGTCGCGCGGTGACGCTCGTCTGTGCCGCCTGTGACCGGTCCTTCGGGGCCGACGCGCGGCGGCCCTTGCCCTTCCGCTGCGACTGCCCGCCTGGGCCCCAAGACCGCGTCCTCACGCCCACGCCCACGCTGCCAGCGCCGGGGTGGCGGCCAGCCGACGACGCGCAGCCCTTCGCCGCCTGGCGCGCGCTGCTGACCAGTCACGCCGAGGCCCTCGCCCACGGCCTCGGTGACGCCTGGTTCGTGGATCGCGTGCGCGCGCTCGACGCGGCGGTGGTCTCCGTCGACGGGGCCGGCTTTCGACAGACGCCGTGCGCGCCGCTCGACCTGATCGAGGGCGCACAGGTCTTCGCCAAGGACGAGACCGGGCACGTCGCGGGATCCCACAAGGCCAGGCATTTGTTCGGGATTCTGCTTCATCTCGAGGTCGATGAGGCGCTGGGGCGCCGCCCGCCGGGGGGACGCCTGGCCATCGCGAGCTGTGGCAACGCGGCGCTGGCGGCGGCGGTGCTGGCCCGCGCCACCAAGCGGTCGCTCACGGTGTTCATCCCGCCGGACGCCCACGCGGCGGTCGTGTCGCGGCTCGAGGCGCTGGGGGTCGAGATCGAGATCTGCCGCCGGCGCGCCGGCGAGGTGGGCGATCCCTGCTACCGCCGCTTCCTCGAGGCGCTCGACGCCGGGGCCGTGCCCTTCTGCTGCCAGGGGACGGCGAACGGGCTGACGCTCGAGGGCGGCAAGACGCTGGCCTGGGAGATGGCGCGCGCGCTCGACGGGCGGGCCATCGATCATCTGGTCGTGCAGGTGGGCGGCGGGGCGTTGGGCAGCAGCCTGATCCTGGGGCTGCGCGAGGCGGTGGCGCTGGGCCTCCTGCCGCGCATGCCAAGCGTTCACGTGGTGCAGACGACGGGCGCGGCGCCGCTCGCGCGCGCCATCGATCGCGTGCGGGCCCGCGCCGAGGGCTCCGGGCTCGGCCGCGCTGGGATCGGCCAAGCGCTGCGCCACGCCGCGGCCCACAAGGCCGACTACATGTGGCCCTGGGAGCAGCCCTCGCAGAGTCTGGCGACGGGCATCCTCGACGACGAGACCCATGACTGGTGGCGCCTGTGCGAAGGCGTCCTCGAGACGGGTGGTCAGTCCGTGATCGTGACCGAGGCCACCCTGATCGAGGCGCGCGCGCGCGCCCATTTGGTCGGGGTGAGGGCGAGCCACACGGGCGCGGCCGGCCTGGCCGGGGCGCTCTCGCTGTGTCGTGACGGCGTGATCCCCACGGGCGCGCGGATCGCGGTCGTGCTGTCGGGAGTTGAGCGATGAAGCGAGGTGTGGTGCGCGCGGCCATGACCCAGACCCGCAACGCCTTCCCGGGCATGCCCGCGACGGTCGACGACCTCGACGCGCTGCGTGGCGGCCTCGAGGCGCTGAGGCGAGCCAACGTCGAGCACCACGTCGATCTGATGCGGCGGGCCCACGCCCAGGGCGCCCGCCTCATCTGCTTCGGCGAGCTGTTCACCGGCCCATACTTCGCCCACGACCGGCGCCCCTTCTGGTTCGATCTGGCCGAGCCGGCGCTCACCGGGCCGACCGTGGCGCGCCTGGCCCCCGTCGCGCGCGAGCTGGGCATGGTGGTGGTGGCCCCCCTCTACGAGTACGACCCGCGCGTCGACGCCCGGTTCAACACCGCGGTGGTCATCGACGCCGACGGCGCCATCCTGGGCAGCTACCGCAAGACGCACGTGCCCCACGGCACCAACGAGCGCGGCGGCTTCTGCGAGGACTTCTACTTCGACCGGTCCGACGGCGGCATGGTCAACGATCACCCCGCCAACATCTCGAAGAACAAGCACTTTCCGGTCTTCGAGACGGCCGCGGGGCGCCTCGGCGTCAGCATCTGCTACGACCGCCACTTCGAGGGCGTGATGCGGACGCTGGCTCAGAACGGCGCCCAGATCGTGTTCAACCCAGCGGTCACCTTCGGGCGCCAGAGCCGTCGCTGCTGGGACCTGGAGTTCGCGGTCGAGGCGATGCGCTGGAACGTCTACATCGGGGGCTCCAACCGGCTCGGCGCCGAGCCGCCGTGGACGGTGGACTTCTTCGGGCGCACCGGCTTCACGAGCCCGGTGGGCGCCCTGCCCGACGAGAGCGCCGATCCGTGCCTCATGATCGCCGATCTCGATCTGGCCGCGTTCGGGGGCGGCGACGGATCGGGTTGGGACCTGGCGCGCGATCGCCGCCCCGACATCTACGATTGATGCGCGCGCGAGAGGCCCCCGGGGCCGGCCCGGATCACCCATGGACCGCCACGGGCATTGTGGGCGCGGGCCGACCACCGTAACCTGCGTGCTCGCCTGCGCCGCGGGATGGCCGCAGTATCGCCACCGCAGGATCGCCGCCGCAGGATCGCCGCCGCAGGATCGCCACCGCACGATCGCCACCGCAGTATCGCCACCGCAGTATCGCCACCGCAGTATCGCCGCAGCAGGATCGCTGCAGCATGGCCTCGGAGTTCGACATGCAACACTTCGGCTTTCCCACAGAGACGCTGATCATCTTCTTCTCGGTGATCACCGTCTCGGTCTACCTCGACCTGATGGCGCACAAGAAGCAGCCCGAGATCAGCCTGCGGGACGCGACGCTCTGGTCCCTCTTCTGGGTCGCGCTGTCCCTCGGCTTCTACGCCTACGTCTGGTTCCGCTTCAGCCCCGAGTGGGCGGGGTTGTTCCTGGCGGGCTACGCGCTCGAGAAGTCGCTGTCCATCGACAACCTGATGGTGTTCATGGCGATCTTCGCGTCGTTCAACATCAAGTCTCACCTGCAGCACCGCATCCTGTACTGGGGCATCCTGGGCGCCCTCGTCTTTCGAGCCATCTTCGTGGTGCTCGGGACGTCCCTCCTCGCCGCGAGCCCCTGGGTGGGCTTCGTGTTCGCGGCGCTGGTCGCCTACAGCGCCGTGAAGATGATGGGTGGCGGCGGCAACGACGATGACGAGGAGATCGAGGACTACTCCGACCACTGGTCGGTGCGCTTCACCCGGCGCCTCCTGCCGATCTACCCGCGTCTGTTCGGCGATCGGTTCTTCGTCAAGCGCGCCGAGATCGACGAGCTGGCCAAGACCGAGCCCGCCGTCACGCAGGGCCTCGCGGCCAAGGCCATGCGGTTTGCCACGCCCGCCCTCCTGTGCCTGGCGGCGATCGAGACCTCGGACATCATGTTCGCCTTCGACAGCGTCCCGGCGGTCATCGCGATGACACAGGAGCCGCTGCTCGTGTACGCCGCGATGATCTTCGCCATCCTGGGCCTGCGGAGCATGTACTTCGTGCTCGCGGCCCTCGCGCGGGCGTTGGTTCACCTCGAGAAGGCGGTCATCGCGCTGCTCTTCTTCATCGCGGCCAAGCTGGCCCTCGAGTCGCTCAACAAGGTCGGCTTCGACACCGGCATGCACATCTCGCCCAACGTCAGCCTGCTGGTGGTGGTCGGCTTCCTCACCCTCGGCGTGGTCGCGTCGCTCGTCACCACGAAGGCCGTGGAGAGCTGACCATGCGCAGGCGTGCTCTCAACGCCACGGCGCTGGTCTTGTCGCTGTCGGCGTGCGGGGACGAAGGCGGTGACGAGGGTCCGCCCACAGCGCCGCCCTGTGCGGACAACGGCGCCTTCGTCGACCTCGACCTCGCCGGGGCCGCCGAGCGGAGCGTCCGCTGGGACGCGGCCAATCTGCTCGAGTGCCACGGCGGGACCGTGCAGTCCGCCTCCCTGCAGTTCAACGCCGGGCCCGGCGCGCCGAAGGGCGACTTGTCGGTCCGACTGGCCACCCAGCAGGAGGTCGCGGTGGGCGCCGATCTGGCCGCCAGCGTCAGCCTCGATCTCGAGAGCCCCGATCTGCTGGTGCGGTGGAACCAGGGGTGCGTGGCCCAGATCACCGCGGTCGCGGACGTCGTCCGGGTGGTGGCGAGCGACAGCTTCCTGGGCGTCTGGTCGGTCTACGACGGCAGCGTGCGCTGCGATGTCCCGGTGACAGCGCTGCTCTCGTCCGACGCCTACACGCTGCCGCGGGCCGACTTTCGCGGCCTCTTCTATCGCCTCGAGGCGCGCTGACCCGGGCCCTGCGCTGGTCGCGGCCGTGTTTCTGGATTGAGGCATCGGGCGCAGCGGGCGTTACCGTGGCGGGCCCATTCCACTCGCGATGGGGTCCGCGCGCCCGGCCCGGATCTTCCATGCAGGGCCACGAACTCATCGACCCCGCAGGTGCCCAACGCCCATGAAGACCATCATCGAGCCCTTCCGCATCAAGACCGTCGAACCCATCCGTCTCACGACGGCGGCCGAGCGCGCCCGGCTGATCGTCGAGGCGGGGCTCAACCCCTTCCGGCTGCGGGCCGAGGACGTCGTCATCGACCTGCTGACCGACTCCGGTACCAGCGCCATGTCGGCCGAAGGCTGGGCGGCCATCATGCGGGGCGACGAGTCCTATGCCGGCGCGCGCAGCTGGTATCGCTTTCAGGACGCCGTGCAGCGCGTCTTCGGCTTCGAGCACGTCGTGCCCACCCACCAGGGCCGCGCCGCCGAGCGCATCCTCTTCGGCATCCTGGTGAAGCCGGGCGACGTGGTGCCCAACAACACCCACTTCGACACGACCCGCGCCAACATCGAAGCGAACGGCGGGCACCCGGTGGACCTGCCCTGCGCCGCCGCCGCCATCCCGAGCCTCGAGGCCCCCTTCAAGGGTGACATGGACGTCGACGCCCTCGAGCGTCTCCTCGCAGACAGCGGCCCCGGCCGAGTCCCGCTGATCATGCTGACCATCACCAACAACAGCGGGGGCGGGCAGCCGGTCTCGCTCGCCAACGTCCGCGCCGTGAGCGCGGTCGCCCGGCGCCACGGCATCCCGTTCTACCTCGACGCCTGCCGATTCGCCGAGAACGCCTGGTTCATCAAGCAGCGCGAGCCGGGTCAGCACGACCGTCCGGTGCGCGACATCGCCCTCGAGGTCTTCTCGCTGGCGGATGGCTGCACCATGTCGGCCAAGAAGGACGCCTTCGCCAACATGGGCGGCTTCCTGTGCACCCGCGATCCCGAGTTGGCGCGCCAGGAGAAGGATCTGCTGATCCTCACCGAGGGCTATCCCACGTACGGCGGTCTGGCCGGGCGCGACCTCGAAGCCATCGCCGTGGGCCTCTTCGAGGTCCTCGACGAGGACTACCTGCAGTACCGCGCGGCCTCGACGGCCTACCTCTGCGATCGCCTGCACGCGGCGGGTGTCCCGGTGATGCGGCCGGCCGGCGGCCACGCGGTGTACCTCGACGCCCGCGCCTTCCTGCCCCATGTGCCGTCGCTGCAGTATCCGGGGCAGTCGTTGTCGATCGAGCTCTACCGCCACGCCGGGATTCGCGCGTGCGAGATCGGGACGGTGATGTTCGGCCTCGATCCGCACACGGGCGCCGAGAAGCCCGCGCCCCTCGAGCTGGTGCGGCTGGCCATCCCGCGCCGCGTCTACACCCAGAGCCACATCGACTATGTGCTCGAGGCGACGCTCGAGGTCTTCGAGGACCGCGACCGCCTCGGCGGGCTGCGCATCACCGAGGCGCCGCGCTTCCTGAGGCACTTCACGGCCCGCTTCGAGGAGATCGAGGGCACCTGGGGAGGCTGAGCTCGGCGATGAGCCCGACCGACTCGGTCACTTCGGCAGCACCGGCGTGCAGCGGGCCCCGGCGGCCCCCCCCTGGCACTCCACGCGCAGGCGGCCGTCGCGCAGGAAGGGAGACGGCCGCGCCTCGATGGCCGCCCGCAGGGCGGCGTCGCGGGCCAGCCGCTTGCTCAGATCGAGGTCGAGGACCACGCGCAGCGACGCCTCGGTCCGCTCGCCGTCGCCGCGCAGCTTCAGCCCACCCGATGCCTCGGCGCCCAACTCGACGTCGCCCCCTTCGGCGCGCGCCTCGGTCAACGCCAGGTGTTCCGCCGACCTGACCGACGGGATGTACGCGGGGCCCAGGGCGAGCGTCACGGTGCCCAGGGCGAGCGTCCCCAACTCCAGCGGCGGCCCCTCGGGCCGGGGGAGCGTCACCGCGTCGAGCGTGGCCTGCTGCAACACGACGTGCACCCGCGTCGGCTGCCCGACGCCGCCGGCCCACTCGCCCACGACGGGGCCGCCGAAGGTCACCGGCACGGTCTCGGCGCGCAGCGGCGCCGCGGGCAGCGGCAGGCTCTTCGAGGGCACTCGGTCCGGGCCCTCGAGTTGCCAGGTGAGGGTCATCCTCTCGCCGCGACGCTCGACCGACAGCGTGACGCCATCCACCCGGCGGAGGCGCTCGTAGGCCTGCAGCGCCGACTCGGGCGAGCTGAGCGGGATGCCATCGAGGGCCAGCACGGCGTCCCCGTTGCGCAGGCCGAGGGCGCCCAGCCGCGAGCTTCGCCGCAGGCCATACAGCTTGAAGCCCTGGGGGTGGCCGTCCTTGACGAAGGGTACGATGCGCGCCTCCCGGGAGAGCCCGGCGAGATCGTCGAGGGCGCTGGCGATGAAGGCGGCGCTGAGGCGAAACCGGCCCTCACCGAGCACCGTGACGCCCTGAAGTGGCGCGGCGCGGCCGGCGTCGGGCGCTGCCTGTGCCACGCCGAGGAGCAGCAAGAAGGCGAGCGGTCGCAGCGAGATGCGGGCCATGGGCGATCTCCGGGCGGTTGGGCCAATGCCCTGGGACCTGCGGGGTGGCGTCCCGAGGGCCGGCTCTCACTCAGGCGAGTAGGCCGAGCCGGCGCCCCACGCGGCGTCGGGATACCAGAACCACATCAGCGCACCGCCGGACAGGGCGAGCACGACCTGCGGGGCGATCCGGTCGTCGATGGCCGGGCAGCCCCAGGTCGGCTGCGTGAAGCCATGCGCGCCGACGTACTCGGGGCGGCTTCCCTCCCAGGGGTGCATGACGATGTCGCGGGTCCGCACGTTGTCGTTGAAGCCGGGCTCCAAGCCGTCGAGGCGAAACGAGGGGCCGTAATCACCTACGTAGGGTTCGGCGCTCCGCATCATGCCGAGGCTCGAGAGGTGGGTCTCGGGCACGTTCGAGAAGGCGGGCGCGTAGGGGACATCCTCCGGCTCCTCCATGCCCCGGCCGTGGGCCACGTGAAGGTTCCAGAGCACGGCGGCGACGGCGAGGTCGACGATCCACTGGCGGGGCTCGGCCGAGTGGAGGGAGAAGTCGGTCAGCGCGTACTCGAAGCGGTCGGTGTCACCGTGCGCCCAGGCGACCGCGAAGGCGCGAAGGCCGCGTTCGGCCACGGCGGAGTCCATCCCTGCGGCTGCGAGGGTCGCGGGCGTGGTGAGGGCCGCCGTCAGCGTGAAGCCGCCCGCCTGTTCGACGCCCGCTTCGTCCACCCAGGTGTCGGCGACGGCCCAGTAGCGGCCCGGCTCGACCCAGGCGGCGGCCCGCCAGTGGCCGCGGTCGAGGCAGGCGTCGGGATCGAGGGCGTCGAGCAGGTGGACGTCGACGTCGACGCCGGGGGGCATCTCGCCGACCTCGAGCGCGAGGAGGCCGGCCTCGATCACGTCGAGGCGGAAGACGACCTCGGGGCCGGACTCATCGGCCTCGGGCGCGCAGGCGTAGCGGTCGAAGGCGTCACGTCCGACGGAGGTCGTGGCTCGATGGGTGAAGGGCAGGGCCGGGACGCAGACGACATCCGGCGGGCACGCGTCGGCGGCGGAGGCGTGGACCGTCGGGGGCGATGGGGGCCGGCGGACGAGGGCGAGGGTGCCGACCGCGCCGGGCGCCGACAGCGCGGGGACGGGGCCGGTCGATGCCGCCGGGGACGGCGCGTCATCTTCGGGTGCCTCGCACGCGGCCAGCGCGCCCACCGCCCACCACACGCACGCGAGTCGTCGCATGGACCCCTCCGGAGCCGTCGAGGCTCGTCCCTGGATGGCCGAGGCCGCGGCCGCCCTCGAGAAAAGGGGGCGACGTGGCGGTCCCTGCCAGCAGTCGTGGACGGAGTGCACCACGAAGCCGCGTCCAGGGTCGAGCCCCTCCTCGGCATTCGGGCCGTCGCGTGCCGAAGACAGGGCGAATCACCCCGGCCGACGCGAGAGGCGCGGCGCTGGCCAGGTGTCGGTCCCCGCCGGCACGGCGGATTTCGGAAAAAGCCGGCGGTGCAATCGATTGCACTACGTTTGATTTCAGGAGCTTGGCGCCGATTTCGGATTTCAGTTGCAATTTTGCGTCACTTTTTTTCGGACCGGCGTGCCCGAGACCACGCCGGCTCCGTAGGATGTCGGCCGTCGGAGGAGTCGCCCGTGTCCCGAACCGTGTCGGTGCCGCTGCTGCTGGCCTTGATCACCGTGCCCGGCGTGGCGGGCGCGCACGTCCTCGTGGACGTGGTGACCTCGGCCAGCCGCAGCCTGAACCCAGCGCGCGCCTGCGACTACGACCGCGACGGCGCGATCCGCGCTTCGCAGTATTGCGAGTGCAACGATCAGAGCCGCGCCGGCCCTGGCAACTACAGCCGCCGTGGGTCGCGCGAGTTCTGCGCCTGCGATCCGTCGCGCCAGCACTGCGATCCCGACGGCGCCTACAGCGACGGTACGCCGCGCTTCAAGTGGACCGTCGACTGCAACGACTTCGACGCGCAGACCTCGCCGCAACGCTGCGACGATCGCGACTGCACGCGCAACTGGCAGACCACGCCGCACTGTGCGGGCGCGGTCGTCGCGGACGCGGACGGCGACGGGCACGACGCGACGGCCATGGCGGGCGACGACTGCGACGACGGCAACCCCGCCATCCACCCCGGCGCGGCGGACGCCTGCGGCGACAACGTGGACGCCAACTGCGACGGGCTCGACTGCACCTTCGTCGACCGGGACGGCGACGGCTCGCCCGCCGCCAACGACTGCGACGACAGCGATCCCGCGGTCCACCCCGGCGCCGTCGAGCGCTGCGGCAACGGCATCGACGACGACTGCCAGGGCGGCGACCGCATCTGCGATCAGGATCTGGATCACGACGGTCACGACGACCGCGCGGCCGGCGGCGACGACTGCGACGACATGGACAGCTCGATTCACCCGGGCGCCACCGACGCGCCGGGCGACGGCGTAGATCAGGACTGCGACGGGGCGGACGTTGACGCCGCGCAGGCCGACGCGGACGACGATGGCTTCGCGGCCCGGGCCTATGGCGGCGGCGACTGCGATGACGCGGATCCCACGGTGAACCCGGGCGCGGTGGACGCCTGCGGCGACGGCATCGACCAGGACTGCGACGGCCTCGACCGCCCCTGCCCGGCCGCCGCGGATCGTGACCAGGACGGCCACGACAGCCCCGCCGCGGGCGGCGACGACTGCGACGATCTCGACTCGCGCGTGCACCCGGGGGCGACGGAGATCTGCGGTGACGGCGTCGACCAGGACTGCAGCGGGGGCGACGTGCTGTGCGGCGAGGCGGGTGGCAGCGGGGGAGTCCGCGTGGCGCCGGGGGAGGAGCGGCGGCAGACCAACCGCGAGGGTGAGGGCGTCGACGGAGGGTGCGAGCAGGCCGGCGGCGGCGCGTCGTGGCTGCTCCTGGCCGCTGCGCTGGGCGTCTTGGGCCTGCGGCGGCGTCGCGGCTTCGGGGTGGCGGCCGCGCTGCTGACGCTCCTGTGCGCGCCCCCGGCGGCCCGCGCCGATTGCCTCGATCTGGACGGCGACGGGCACGCGGTCTGGTGGTTCGACCAGTGCGGCGACGACTGCAACGATCTCGACCCCACCGTGCATCCGGGCGCGGCGGAGGCCTGCGGGGA
>CALBMW010000046.1 GCA_937896275.1 uncultured Myxococcales bacterium | reverse complement strand
CCGTCGCCCGAGGCCGCGGCCCACGTCGGCGCCGACATCGTCCCCATCGACGACGTCCGCAGCACCGCGGCCTATCGGCTGGCGGTGACCGAGAACACGTTGCGGGCCTTCTTCGCGTCGCTCGCCCGGCGCTGACCGTCAGTCGGCCGTCCGGCGCGCGCGGGCCGCGTGGTCGAGCAACGGCTCGATGTGATCGATGATCTCGCGCACGCGAAACGGCTTGTGGATCACCGGCAGCCCGGTGCGCTGCACGAAGTCGCGGTAGCGCTCGCTCTGCTGGCCCCCGGTCACCAGGACGAAGCGCTCGCCCAGATCGGGGCGGTTGGCGCGCACCCAGGCGTAGACCTCGACGCCGCTGACCCGCGGCATCACCAGGTCGCACAGCACCACGTCGATCTGGCCGTTCGAGTCGAGCATCTTGATGGCCTCGTCGCCACCGTGGGCCAGGTGAACATGAACCCGCCCCGAGAAGGCGCGCTCGTAGGCGTTGAGCAGGAAGCGCTCGTCGTCGACGAACAGCACGTGCCCTCGGGGCCCCTCGTCGGGCATTGCGTGGACGGTGATGCGCGGCAGCGGCATCGTGCTGCGCCCGGGTAGCCAGACCGTGAAGGTGCTGCCCTGACCCAGCTCGCTGGTGACGTCGATGCGCCCCCCGTGCTGCCGCACGATCTCGTCGCAGATGGCCAGATCCAGGCCACCCGAGGCGATGTCGCGTCGCCCCTCGAAGGGTTCGAACACGCGGGCGAGGCGCTCCCTGGGGATGCCCACGCCGTTGTCCGAGAAGGCCACCCCCACCTCGCCGCCCCGGCTGAAGAGGCGCACGGTCACCTCGCCACAGCGACCCGGGGGCAGGCTGCTCACCGCGTTCATCGTGAGGTTGATGAAGACCTGGCTGAGCTTGCCGCGGTCGCCTCGGATCTTGGGCACTTGGGTCATCTCGCGCCGCAGCAGCGCCTGCGTGCGCAGCTCGCCGTGCAACACGTTGAGCACGCTCTCGACCACCGACTGCAGGTTGAGATCCTCGGCCGCGTCGGGCCCCTGGATCTGCGTGAAGCCCCGCAGCTTGCGCACGATCTGGTGCACGCGGTCGCCGCCCTCCAGCGTCTCCTCGATGAGCGGCTCGAGATCCGCCAGCAGGAACTCGGGGTCGACGCGCAGCGCCAGCGCCTCGGCCGCCGCCTTGTCGCCCGCGCGGTACAGCGTCAACAAGCGCCCCAGATCCCGCACATAGTCGCGGCAGACGTTCAGGTTGCTGATGACGAAGGCGAGCGGGTTGTTGATCTCGTGCGCGATGCCCGCGGCGAGCTGCCCGACGCTGGCCAGTCGCTCGGCCGACACGCGCTCCGCCTGGGCGCGACCCAACGCGAGGTAGGTTTCGCGAAGGCTCTTGTTGGCGTCGAGCACCTTGCGGTGCAGGCAGGCGTTCTCCAGCGGGCCGGCGACGCGGTCGACGACCGCCTGGAAGAGGGCGCGCTGCTCGTCGTCCGGCTCGCGCTCGACCTGCAAGGCGACGAAAGTGCGAAGGATCTTCCCCGCCGTGGCCGCGTGGCACAGCAGCACCCCGCGCGTTTTGGGCGTCCAGGGCCAGGGCGTCGGCGCGAGGTGCACCTCGAAGGCCTCGATGTGGGCCGAGAAGGCGGCGCGGCTGCGCTCGATGACCGCCCGAAGCTCGGGGTCGTCGAAGCTGGGCGGCGGCTCGCCGAAGGTGTGCAGCGTCGGCGCCTCGTCGAGGCTCATCTGCAGGACGTAGGCTCGCGATGGAGAGAAGCGCTCGAAGGCTCGCATCGCCTCGGACAGCACCTCCTCGAGGCGGAGCGTCGAGCTCAGCCGACGGCCAAGATCGGCCAGGAACTTCACCTCTTGCAGGTGCTGCTGGGCCAGATCGGCCAGGCGCTTCGACCGCAGCGCGGCGCGCAGCCGCACCGACAGCAGGCCGGTGCTGGCGCCCTTGTCGAGGAAGTCGTTGACGCCCGCCTTGACCGCCGCGTCGGTCACCACGAGCGAGTCGATCTGGCTCAGCAGGATCACCGGAAGCCACGTGTACGCGGGCTTGTCGCGCAAGCGACGGCAGAATTCCAGGCCGTCGGTGATCGGCATGCGGTAGTCGACGAGCACGATGTCGGGCCGCTGCGTGTCGACCGCGTCGAGCCCCTCGGCCGCGCTGCCTGCCTCGCAGACCCGGTAGCCGTCACGCTCGAGGTGGCCGCGAATCCAGCGTCGGAACACCGGATCGTCGTCTACCACCAGCACCGTCGCGCCCGCCGGATCGACCTCGATCACGAGTGCGGTACCCGCGCGACCCGTCCCCAGTATTGGCTCAGCTCGCGGATGACCTCGACGAACTTGGCGAAGCGGATCGGCTTGCAGATGAACGCGTTGGCGCCATGTGCATAGGCGGCCGCGACGTCCTCGTGGCGCGCCGACGTGGTCAGCATGAGCACCGGGATCGATCGCAAGGCGGGGTCTCGCTTGACCTCGCGAAGGACGTCCATGCCGTTGAGCTTGGGCAGGTTGATGTCGAGCAGCACCAGATCCGGCCGCCTCGCATCTTCAAAGGGTGGGCGTCGGTAGAGGAAGTCCAGCGCCTCCTGACCGTCGCGCGTGACGCTCATGTCAGCCTCGAGCCCGCCCTTCTGGATGGCGCGCCGAGTAATGCGCACATCGTTCTCATCGTCCTCGATGAGCATGATGTGCATGGGCCGAACCGTCGCCGCCGTCATCGACCGGCATCCTCCCTGCGGTGTGAGACAACCGCGTGCATGGCCTCTATCACCCGGGGATCGTAGGCCGAACCGGCCATCGCGCCCAGGGTTTCGAGCGCAGCGCCGCGTGACGCCCCATCCCTGTGGCCCGCGGTCAGGGAGTCGAAGGCGTCGGCCACCGCCACGATACGGGCGGTCAGCGGGATCGCCTCGCCCGCGAGGCCGTCGGGATAGCCGGCACCGTCCCACCGCTCGTGGTGGTGACGGATGACCTCGACCTCCGCCGGTCGGAGGCTGCACCGGGCCGCCAGGTCAGCGCCGAGCGTCGCGTGTCGCTGCACGGGGGCCTGCTGATAGGCCGCCAGGGGATCGGCGACGCCGCCGCCCATGTGTTGTTGCGCCACGCCGATGCGGCCAAGGTCATGCAACAGGCCCCCCACCCGCAAGACGTCGAGCACCTCGCTCGGCAGGCCGAGGCGCGCCCCGCACGCCACCGCCAGCTCCGCGACCCGTCGGCCGTGGTGGCGCTGATTCGCGCTGGTCCCCTCGGCCGCCTCGTTGACCGCGACCAGCGTGTCGATGAGCTGGGCGGGGGCCTCGTGAACGGCGGCGATGTCGAAGGCCAGCGGGGTGGGCACTTCACCGAGGGGGTCGCGATCGTCGGCCAGGCAGACCCGATTGCGCCCGGTCCGTTTGGCCTCGTACAGCGCGGCGTCGGCGCGCTTGATGAGCGCCTTCTCATCGTCCACGCCGCGCGTGTGGTTGGTCGCGACGCCCACCGAGAGGGTCACGTCGACGCGGCTGCCGTCGAACACGACCGTGCGCGCGGCCACCGCCGTGCAGAGGCGCTCGGCGAAGCGGGCGGCGCCCTCCAGATCGGTGCTGGGCAGCACCACCACGAACTCCTCGCCGCCATAGCGCGCGATGATGTCGGCCTGTCGGGCGATGTCGGTCAGCGTGGCCGCCAGCTGCTTGAGCACCTCGTCGCCGAAGGGATGCCCGAAGGTGTCGTTGACGCGCTTGAAGTGATCCAGGTCCACCATCAGGCACGCCAGGGGCTGGTCGTAGCGCCGAGCGCGGGCGAACTCGGTGTGCAGCAGCTCCTGGAAGTGCCGGTGGTTGTACAGGCCCGTCAGCCCGTCACGGATCGCCCACTCGAGCAGGCGTTCGTTGGCGCGGTGCACCTCGGCCTCCAGCCGGGCGCGCTCCAGGACGTTGCGGAACGTGCGCTCGAGCGTGTTCGCGTCCAGGTCGTCCTTGCGCAGGTAGTCATAGGCGCCCGCCTTCATCACCTCGACCGCCAGCCGCTCGTCGCCGTGGCCCGTGAGCATGACGACCGGCATGTGGGGCTGGATCGAGCGCAGCTCACCGATGAGATCGTGGCCCGCGATGTCGGGCAGGTTCTGATCGACCAGCGCGAGATCGTAGGTCTGCGCGGCGGCCTTCTCTTTCGCCTCGCCGCCCATATAGGCGATGTCGACCAGGAAGCTGCCGGGCAACCGTCGGATGAAGCGGCGGAGGACGGCCACGTCATCGACGTTGTCCTCGACCAGCAGAATGGCGATTCGACCGTCCACCCTGTTTCGCTGGTGCCGTGGCGTGCCGGGAGTATAGCCCCCGCGCTCCGCGGAACAAACAACGCTCCCGGTAACGGCCACGGGGTGGGCGCCGTACCCGGCCCCGACGCGCGACGGAATGCGCCCCTGCTGCCGGGGCGTTCCCGATCACGAGAAGGAGTACGACGGTGACCAAGGAACGCGAGACCGATTTGCTGGAGCAGGCCCGACAGGGTGACCGCGCCGCCTTCGAGCAGTTGGTGGCGCCCCTGCGGGATCGAATCTACTGGCGGGCGGCGAAGGCCGTCGGCGATCTGGACGACGCCGAGGACGTGACCCAGGAGACCCTGGTGAAGGCCTTCACCCGGCTCGACACCTTCCGCGGCGACGCCCGGTTCAGCTCCTGGCTGTATCAGGTGGGCAGCAATTGCATTCGCATGCACCTGCGGTCGCGACGCCGTAAGGGCGCCTATCGCATGGACGATCACCTGTTCGAGGTCGAGTCCGGGGTCCACCCGGAGCGCCCCAAGGCGCCCCCGGTGCCCGATGAGCAGGCGATGGACGGCGAGTTGGTGCACGCGCTCGAAGTGGCGATCTCCGATCTGCCTCCGCAGTATGGCAACATCCTCCGCCTGTGGGTCGAGGATGGTCTCGACCTCAAGCAGATCCACGAGCGCTCCGGGCTCTCGATCGCGGCGATCAAGAGCCGGCTGCACCGCGCCCGACGGCGGGTGCGCGACGCCCTCGAGACCGAGTTCGGCGTCGGCGCGTTGCTGGCCGCCTGACCGCCCGGCATGGGGGGGGGCGGCCCGGGGAGACCTCCTCCGGTGCGCACCCTCCGCTCCTATGCCCTCGTCATCCTGGCCACGGTGTTCGCGGTCATCTTCTTCTGGTTTCGCCCCGGCGGCGTCGATGGCCCCCGTCCTGCACCCGTGGCCGCGACCGGCGTCGGCTTCGACCACGGCGCCTTCACGGTCGTCCTCCAGCAGGCGGTGGGGCCGGACGGGCAGGTCGACTACGCTGCCCTGCGAGCGGATCCGGCCCGCCTCGACGACTACCTCGGGCGCCTGCGTGCCACGAGCCCGGTGAGCGCGCCCCATCGATTCAAGAGCGACGACGACCGTCTCGCGTACTACCTCAACGCCTACAACGCGATGATGCTGGCGGCCGTCCGCGACCATTGCCCGGTCGAGG
The DNA here is from genome assembly GCA_937896275.1 of uncultured Myxococcales bacterium. GTDB lineage: Bacteria > Myxococcota_A > Bradymonadia > UBA7976 > UBA1532 > JACKDN01. The sequence continues at coordinate 7,702 of CALBMW010000046.1, read as the reverse complement.
ACGTGCAGACCGTGTACGTCGCGGGTGGTCTGTTCTGGCGCGTCTCCTTCCTGCTCGGCGAGGTGAAGACCACGCTCAGCGACCTCGAGAGCCACCAGATCAGCGAGCTGGCGCGGCAGCACCCCGCGGTGCACTTCGCCCTCGTGAAGGGGGCGCGGGGCTACCCGGCGCTGCCGCGCGCCGCCTACGAGGGCCCCACCCTGCGGGCGCAGCTCGACGCGCTCGCGCGGCAGGTGGTACACGACCCGGCCTTCGTGCGGCGCGCCGGCGACACCTTGCAGGTCAGCATGATCTTCCAGTGGTACCTCGCGCACTTCGGGGGCGACGCGCTGAAGTGGATTCAGTCCATCGCGCCCGAGGTCGCCGAGGGGGCGACGACGGTCGAGTTCATACCCGTCGACGGCGCCCTCAACGGTCGCTGCTGAGTCGGCGCCGCACGTCGCCTGGTCCCTCGGGGCGCCCCTGCGTCAGCCGCGGAGGCCGGGTGGGCGCGTGGGCTCGGGCGCGATCGAGGCGATCTCGGACCACGCGTAGACCGCGTTGCGGTGGTGTCGCTTGCCGTGGAACATGGCCGCGTCCGCTTGGTGCAGGAGCGACTCGCGGTCGTCCGCCGGGGCCGGCCAGGTCGACACCCCGGCGCACAGCGTCAGGCGGATGTCGTAGCCCTCGCGCCCCAGGAACGAGTGGGTCTCGACGGCGCGGCGGATGCGCTCGGCGACATGCACCGCAGCCTGCTCGTTGGCGTCGCGCAGCACCGCGATGAACTCGTCGCCGCCGTAGCGCACCAGCAGATCCTCTTCGCGCACGTAATGGCGCAGCAACCGGCCCACCTCGGCGATCACGCGGCTGCCGATGGCGTGGCCGTGCTGATCGTTCACCTTCTTGAAGAAGTCCAGATCCATGAAGATCGCGCTGAGTGGTTCGCCGGTGGCCGCCCGGGCCCGCAGCTCCTCGTCGAGCACGGTGTCGAGCGTCGACGCGTTGCGCAGGCCGGTGAGGCTGTCGAGCAGGGCTTTGCTCTGCGCCTCGGTGAAGCGCTCGGCGTTGCGCAGGGCCAACGCGAGGCAGCGGCCCAGGAAGGCGGCGTCTCGGACGGCGGCCTCGCCGAAGGGCTGTGGGTCGCCGCGCACCATCAACGCCGCGCCCAGGCGCTCTCCGTCGGCGAAGAGCGGCACCACCAGCGCGTTCTCCAGGCGGCGCAGTCGGGGATCACGGGCGGGGATCAAGCGGCCGACGCCCTCGATCTCAGTGGGCTCGTCGCTCTCGACGACCGCCGCGCCATCGGACTCGTAGACCGTGTCGGCCAGCCACGCGCCCTGCCGCTCGTCGAGGCCGCGCGTGGCCTGCACCTTGAGTTCGCCCTCGCTCAGGCGGCACAGGACGCCCACCTCGGCCGCGGTCGCCGTGCGGAGCGCGTCGAGCGCCAGCGGGCCGAGGCGATCGGCCTCGAGGCAGGCCGAGATGCGCTGCGACACCTTGAACAGCTCGGCGTAGCGGGTGAGCTCGGCGTGCCGCTCCAGCAGCTGTCGGCGCTCGAGGCAGCGCTTCACGTCAAGCCCAAGGGCGTCGGCGCTCACGGGCTTGACCAGGTAGTGCCAGGCACCACACCTCATGGCGCGCACCGCGGTCTCGACCGAGTCGACGCTGGTCAGCACCAAGACCTCGATCCCCGGCGTCTGACGCTTCGCGGCGTCGAGCAGCTGCAGCCCGTCCATCCCTGGCATGACGAGATCGGTGACCAGCACGTGGAAGGTCTGCTGTCGCAGGAGGGTCAGCGCCGCCTCGCCGCTCTCGGCGCTGACGACCGTGTGCCCGTCACGCTGCAGCGCGTCCGCGTAGACCTGTCGCGCGAACCAGTCGTCGTCGACAACGAGGATGCGTCCTGGCGGCATGGCGCCCATCTTAGTCACGTGCGCCGCGTCGCGCGAACAATGCACCTGGCGGTCCTCGCCGACTCGTGATTGAGGATGGCCCTGCACCTTGACGCTCCCGGGGGTGCGTGTTACCCAGCAACAGGCCGAAAAAGGCCTCGGCGCCATGCGCCCTCGAACCGGAGAGAGACACCGCATGCACGGCACCATCGTCGTCGGCGACAAGAGCAAGACCGTCCGCCGCATGGTCGAGATCGCGCTGGCCCGGCACCCGTTCGAGCTCGTGTTCGCGACGGACAGCGCGCAGGCGCTCCACGCGATCCAACAGCACACGCCCGTCCTCGCCATCCTCGATCCAGATCTGCCGGGCGGGGGCTATGACGTGGGCCAGGCGGTCAAGAGCGACCCCGCCACGCGCGGCGTCCGCGTCCTGATGCTGGCCGGGCGCAACCGCACCTACGACGCCCCCCGCGCCGCGCGCGCCGGGGTCGACGGGCACCTGACCAAGCCCTTCCAGACGCAGGAGCTGGTGGCCAAGGTGTTCACGCTGCTGGGTCTCGCGGTGCCGGACGCGCACCTGTTCAAGGCGGCCCTCGGCAACATCCCGTTGGCGCGTAAGCAGGCGCCGTCGGCCCCGCCCGCCCCCGCGGTGGTGCCGGCCGCGGCAGCGGTGGAGGTCGCTGCGATGGCCCCTCCGGCACCCCCGGGACCACCGCCGATCCAGGCCCCCACCGAGCCCCGTGTCGCACCGCCGCGGTCGGCGGCCGGCGCGGGAAACCCCTTCGGCGGCACGAGCCCCTTCGACGACCAGGCGCCGACGCGGCAGTTCACGCCCGACGAAGCGCCGATGGCGGCCGGCGCGCAGGCCGCGGTGCAGGCCACGGCGCAGGCCATCACCAGTGATCAGACGCTCGCCGCGGCCCTGCAGGGGGCCTCGCGCGAGATGGTCGAGCGCATCGCCTGGGAGGTCATCCCCCAGCTCGCAGAGGCCATCCTGAAGGAAGAGATCGCACGCGTCGTACGCGAGCGCATGTCGGCCTGACGCCTCCCTTCGGGTGAGGGCGCCGCGCCGCGGGCCCGCCGCCGCCCGCCTCGCACCGCCCACACCCCCATTGACCTGAGCGACACGGGCCACGCCTGGCGGTGGCCCCGGGGTGATCCATGAGCGACGACCTGAGCGAGAAGCTGAGCAAGGCCTACGATCATCGCGACGTGGAGCCGCGCTGGTACCAGCGGTGGCTGGACGGTGGCTGGTTCGCGGCCGATCCGGACAGCGACAAGCCCCCGTTCACCATCGTGATCCCGCCGCCCAACGTGACCGGCAGCCTGCACATGGGGCACGCGCTGACCGTCACGATCCAGGACGTGCTGATCCGGCACAAGCGCATGGCCGGCTTCAACACGCTCTGGCTGCCCGGCACCGATCACGCGGGCATCGCCACGCAGATGGTGGTCGAGCGACGCCTCGCCGAGGAGGGGCTCGACCGGTTCGAGCTGGGGCGCGAGAAGTTCCTCGAGCGCGTCTGGTCGTGGAAGGCGGAGTATCACGAGCGCATCACGCGCCAGCTCAAAGCGATGGGCTGCTCGCTGGACTGGGACCGGGAGCGGTTCACCCTGGACGAGGGCCTGTCGCGCGCGGTGCGCGAGGTCTTCGTGTCGCTTCACGAAGAGGGGCTGATCTACCGCGACGATCGCCTGGTGAACTGGTCGCCGGGATGTCAGACGGTGATCTCGGACCTCGAGGTCGTCTACGAGGAGATGGCCGGCTTCCTCTGGCACATGGCCTACCCGGTCGCCGACAGCGCCGAGCGGCTGGTGGTGGCCACCACGAGGCCCGAGACGATGCTGGGCGACACCGCGGTGGCGGTGCACCCCGACGATCCGCGCTACCAGCACCTGATCGGGCGCGAGGTCGAGTTGCCGCTCACGGGGCGACGCATCCCGATCATCGCCGACGCGATCCTGGTCGACATGGCCTTCGGCACCGGCGCGGTGAAGGTGACGCCGGCCCACGACTTCAACGACTTCGAGACCGGCAAGCGGCACGGGCTGCCCACCCTGCAGGTGCTCGACAAGTTCGCAAAGATGAACGAAAACGCGCCCGCGAAGTATCAGGGTCTCGACCGCTTCGAGGCGCGGAAGGCCATCGTGGCCGATCTCGAGGCGCTCAGCCTGCTCGTCGACATCAAGGCGCATCAGAACAACGTCGGCACCTGCCAGCGCAGCGGCGTGGTGGTCGAACCCATGCTCTCGAAGCAGTGGTACGTGAAGGCCGAGCCCCTCGCGCGGCCCGCCGCCGAGGCGGTGCGCCATGGTCGGACCCGCATCGTGCCCGAGGGGTGGGAGAAGACCTACTTCCACTGGATGGACAACATCCGTGACTGGTGCATCAGCCGGCAGCTCTGGTGGGGGCACCAGATCCCGGCGTGGCACTGCGCGGCCTGCGGCGAGGTCACGGTTCATCGCGAGGACCCGACCGCCTGCGGTCACTGCGGGAGCCCTCAGATCACCCAGGACGAGGACGTGCTCGACACGTGGTTCTCGAGCGCGCTGTGGCCCTTCTCGACCCTGGGTTGGCCAGAAAAAACCAATGAACTCGAGACCTTCTACCCCACGTCGGTGATGGAGACCGGCTTCGACATCCTCTTCTTCTGGGTGGCCCGCATGATGATGATGGGCATCCACTTCATGGGCGAGGTGCCCTTCGACACCGTGCTGCTGCACGCGATGGTGCGCGACGAGCACGGCCAGAAGATGTCGAAGACGAAGGGCAACGTGATCGATCCGCTGGACGTGTCGGTGGAGTACGGCGCGGACGCCCTGCGGATGGCGCTCGCGTCGATGGCGGGCCACGGGCGCGACATCAAGATGTCGATGCGGCACGTCGAGACCAGCCGCAACTTCATCAACAAGGTCTGGAACGCCTGCCGGTTCGCGCTGCTCAACCTCGAAGGCTTCGAGGCGGACGCGGCACCGCCGCCGCGCCTGGGGCTCATCGATCGATGGATCCTGAGCCGCCTGGATCGCGTGACCGAGGCGGTCGACCGTGCGCTGGCAGCGCTCAGCATCAACGAGGCGGCCAACGCGCTCCATCAGTTCTTCTGGAGCGAGCTCTGCGACTGGTACATCGAGCTGGCGAAGCCGGTGCTGTATGGCGAGGACGCGGCGGCGCGCGCGGCCACGCAGTGGACCTTGACCCAGGCGCTGGACGCCGCGCTGCGCCTGCTGCACCCGTTCATCCCCTTCGCCTCGGAGGAGATCTGGGCTCAGCTGCCCCTCGGCGCGGCGCGGCCCGACGCGCTCATCGTGGCCGACTTTCCGCGAACGGGTGACTTCGCCCGGGACGCCGAGGCGGAGGCCGCGGTCGACCTCGTGCAGGGGGTCGTGACCGGCGTCCGCAACATCCGCGGCGAGCTGAACCTGGGCTCGGGGCGGCCGGTGCCGGTCGTGCTGCGCGTGGCGGACGCGGGGACGGCGGCGATCCTCGAAGAGACGAGGGTGGTCATCGAGCGCGTGGCGCGGTGCGAGTCGCTGGCGATCCAGGTGCAGGGCGACCGGCCCCGCGGCGCTGCGATGCAGCTTGCGGGCACCATCGAGGTGCTCGTCCCCCTCGTGGGCCTCATCGACTTCGCCGAGGAGCTCGGCCGGCTCGACCGCGCGATGGCCAAGGCTCAGAAGCTCCTCGATCAGGTGATCGGCAAGCTGGGCAACCCGCGCTTCGTCGACAACGCGCCCGAGGACATCGTGCAGAAGGAGCGCGACCGGCAGGCGGAGCTCGCGGAGACGCTCAGCAAGCTCCAGCAGAGCCACGACCGGATCGCCGCGCTCGCCGCCAGCGCCGGCTGAGCAGCACCAGACCCGCCAGGGCCCAACCGCTGGCGGGGGGCGCTCGCCCCGGGCGCGCGCCACACCCACCCTCAGCGTCCGATCTCGGAGCGGAGCGGCGCGGCGCGGCGTCGGCCTCGCCGGCGTCGGGCGGGGCACGCGGTGCGTCCGGATCCGCCCGGTCGCCCGGCGTCCCCCGGTCGGTGGTCTCGGCATTGGCGTCGCTCGGGACGCCCCCGTCCCGCGGCTCGGTGTCGTCGGGGGCGCCTCGGTCGTCCCCGGGATCGGTCACCAGATCAAGGCCGGGCCACCCGGGCGTCGCGGTCGCCCGCTCGAAGTCCGCCTCCCAGGACTGCCGCAGCGCGTCGGCGCGCGCGATCAGGCCGTCGTCGACGGGATCGCCCGGCCGGGTGACCAGCACGAAGATCGCCTCGTGCCGGCGGCGCGCGTGGGCGTGGTCCGGCACGCGGGCGCCCTCGACCGCGATGATGTCCTCGGCTGCGAGCCGCCAGGGCACGCCCGAGACCGCGTCGCCGGGGCCGCCGAGCAGCGTCGAGTCAGCCCACGCCGGGTTCGGTGTGCCGGCGCGGTCGGGCTCGGCGCAGGGCCAACCCGGGCCGAGGATCACCCGCGCCGGGGGGACCGCCTCGGGGGGCAGGAGGCCCATCAGGTAGCGGTCCAGATCGCCAAAGCCCTCCGGTGGATCGGGTCGGGGACGCCAAGCCTCGGTGCCGTTCGGCTCCCAGGAGTTGCCGCCCAGCGACGCGCCGCCGACGTCGGTCAGCGCGCTCCAGTGCGCGCAGCCGCGCCCCAGGTGCAGCGTGGTGATCGCGCCGTCGGGGCCGCGGGCGTATACGAAGGCGCCCCATCGGTGCGCCAGCTCCTGTCGGAACAAGGCTCGGCCGAGCGCCGCGCGCCCCGCCTCGAATGCGCTGACGGGCCCCATGACCACCACGCCCTCGAGCGCGCGCCCCGGCACCGAGAAGGTCTCGCGCGGCATCTGGCGCTGCCAGCCGATGCCGGTGACGTCATTGGCCAGCGGCACGTAGAGGGGCGCAGGTCGGTCAACGCCGAAGGCGGTCAGCACGACCAGGAAGTGAGGGTCGTGGGTGGGGAGCGCGCCGGCCGATGCGTCCACGACGTTGCGCAGCCCGCGGTCGAGCGGGTGCTCGCGGCCGTCGGGTCCCAGGCCGTCGGAGCGCCGCGGCGCGCCCCAGTCGCCGTCGAACTCGCCGGCCTCGCCGTCGAGCACCAGCAGCGCGCCGCGCAGAGCACCGCGGACGGCCTTCGGAGGGGAAACGCCGTGGGCCAGGTGGGCGCGCAAGTGCGCGCCCACAATGCGATTCGAGAGGTTGGTCCCCGTGTCGCGAGCGTGGGCGCCCGCGACACCGAGCGAGAGCAGGAGGGGGAGGGCGGAGAGCGCCTTCACGCCGCAGATCAGCGGGGACGGGCGTCCACGCAGGTCTCGTTGGGCGCGGCCGGCTGGCAGGCGAAGGCATCGGCCACCGCCGCGCCATCGGCGCCATGGACCGCACCGCAGGCGAAGCCCGCGGGGCAGCTGTCGTCGGCGGCGCCCGCGCAGGGCGCCAGGCAGGCGTTGCCCTTGCGGTTCATGCCGTAGTCCACCTGGCTGCAGACGTTGTCGCCGCCGCAGGGTCGCGCGCCGTCGAAGCTGCAACGCGCGCAGCTCAGCCGGGGCACGCAGTAGCCGACGGTCACGTCCTCGGCGTCGCCCTCACCCGCGATGAGGATGTGCGACTCGCAGGTGATCGTCCCGTCGTCGGAGCAGTCGGCGTCCTCGGCGCAGGCGCCCTGGCAGTAACCGGGCTTGCCGATGATGGTCGACCAGGCGCGGCACAGATCGCTGCGGCAGTCGCGGTTGGCGGCGCACTCGGCGCCCGGCGCGCCAGCGCCCACGTTGGCCACGCAAAGCTGCTCGAGCACGGGCGGCTCGCCGGGCAGGAAGTTGTAGGCGCAATGGTCGCTGCGGGGCCCCACGGGGCCGC
>CALBMW010000045.1 GCA_937896275.1 uncultured Myxococcales bacterium | reverse complement strand
CACCCTTCGGCACGGTGCGGCTCGAAGACGTCTCGTGGCTGGCCTACGGGGTCGATGCCTGCTTGGCCTACGGCTGGGCGGCCGCGCCGAGGGAGGGGGTCAAGACTAGCTACTTGACATATAGACCAAGTGACAAGTGGGTTGTTTTGACCCCCTCACTTGGACCCAAGTGACAAGTGGGTTGTTTTGACCCCCTCACTTGCGTGACCCCCTCACTTGCGACGTGCTTTGGACCTATTCGGTGACCGTGAAGGTGAAGCGCCCCACCAGCTGGCCGCCGTCCGTCTCGACGTCGAGCGCCCAGCGCCCGGCCACGCGGTCGGGCAGGAGCGACTCGCGCAGCGAGGACGTGAGGCGCAACTTCTGGGTCGTCGCCTGGTCCACCGTGGGGTTCAGGCGCAGCACCTCGTCGCCGTCGTGCCGCCAGACGTGCACGAAGGCCTCGCCCGCGCCCGCCGGCGTGAAGACCTCGGTCACCGCCGTCGTGTCGCGCATGGCCGACGCGTGCAGCGCGGTCACCTCGTACTTGAGGCGCCCGTCGGGGAGCCGCTCGGGCCCCACCGCGGCGTGAATCAGCGTCAGCGGCACCGGCGGCACCACCCGGCGGCAGGTCCACGCGCCGACCGCCGCCAGCGCCGCCGTGACCACCACCAGGGCCGCCGTGCGTGGCGTCCTGAGCAGCCGGAAGGGCACATGCATCGACCAGAACGCCACCGTGCCGACAAAGGCCGCCGCCAGCAGGCTCCACGAGGCCGGGATGGGCACCAGCGCCGGGATCGCCAGGTTCAGGCAGCAGAACAGCGACGTGACGAAGTACGCGCTCGCCACCATGCGCCACTTCATCACCACCCGATCGAAGAACAGGTCCAGCGTGGCCAGCACCGCGAGCAGCGCGAGCACCACCACGAACCACTGATTGCCCGCGTCGAGCGTCGCCGTCCGCCAGTAGAAGGGCAGCAGGAAGAACAGCATCGTCTGATACAGGTTCTTCAGCACGTAGGTGATGACCAGGAAGCGCAGCTTCTCTCGCCGCGTCCCCAACTTCTGCTGGTTGCCCGTCCCGACGAAGCGAAAGCTGGCCAGCAGGATCATCCAGATCGCCACCAACGACAGCATCAGCCAGCGCGCCCGCTGGTAGCCGCGCTGGGCGAAGAGCACCACGAACACACCAAGGGCCAACGCGTAGAACGAGTGCAGCCACCACAACTTGTGGTGATGCCGGTGAAAGAACGCCGTGACCGGCCCCGCCTCGCGCGCCGCCGGCCCACGCCCGTCGAGGGCGGGCAGCCCGTCCGGGGTGGTGGGCAGATCCTCCCGCGGAGAGGGATCCGGCGTGCCGCTCGCTGTCTTGGCCATTGCGGGACTCTGCAGGGTCAGTCGGGCAGACGCCAGTCGATCGGCGGTGGGTTGCGCGCCGCGAGGAAGTCTTGAATCTGCGAAAAGTGGCGGCACCCCAGGAAGCCGCGGTGCGCCGACAACGGCGAAGGGTGCGACGCGCGCAGGACCATGTGCCGCCGGCCGTCGATCATGGCGGCCTTTCGCCCCGCGGCCGATCCCCAAAGCACGAAGACCAGCCCATCGCGCTGCGTGGCGAGCACTTCGATCACCCGATCGGTGAACGTCTCCCAGCCCTGGTCGCGGTGTGAGTTGGCCTGATGCGCCCGCACGCTGAGCGCCGTGTTGAGCAGCAGCACGCCCTGATCGGCCCACGACGTCAGATCGCCGTGAGGCGGGATCGGCACGTCGAGGTCGTCGTTCAACTCCCTGAAAACATTGACCAACGATGGGGGCACCCGCAGCCCTCGGCGCACGCTGAAGCACAGCCCGTTGGCCTGCCGCGGGCCGTGGTAGGGATCCTGACCCAGCAGCACCACGCGCACCTGATCGAAGGGTGTGTGCCAGAACGCCGAGAACATCTCCTTGCCGGGCGGGAAGACGGTGTGCGCGGCGCGCTCCGCGGTCAGGAATTGCTTCAGTCGAAACATGTACGGCTGGCGGAACTCGTCGCCCACGACGTCGAGCCACGTCGGCGGGAGCCTGGGCTCGAGCCGTGCTGTTTCCGGGCGGGCGCCGTCCTGCATCGGGCCGGTTTACCGCATCCGGCTGCGCCTGTCAGCCCGCGTTGCCCGGGCGACCCTCGGCGCGTCGCTGCGCGGCGAGGCGGTCGCAGTGGCGATCGCCCATCGGTTCGAGCTCCGCTCGCGGCGCCAGCCCGCCGTCGACCAGCGTCCTGGTGCCGTCGGTGCCCGCGAGCACGGGCGGGCGGTCGATGGCCCA
>CALBMW010000044.1 GCA_937896275.1 uncultured Myxococcales bacterium | reverse complement strand
GGTCTGTGGCCATCGGCGGGCCCGCGCCGCCAACATGTGTGCGGCGCGCATGCGTCGGAGCTCGCGCACGGGTGTGTGGCGGCATCAATGACGGCGGCGGCGGCGGCCACAGGGAGTGCGGGCGGTGTGCGTGCGCACATGCCGGCGCCCCGCGCGTGCCGGCCGTCGTCGCCCAGGTCGAGGCCACCGCCGGCGCGCCCGCGTTCCTGCTGCTCGACTACCTCGCGCCCGCCCCGCCCCGCCCCGACTTCGACGCCCGCCTCGGACGCGGCCTCGCAGCCCTGCACGCCCAGACCGCCGAGGCCTTCGGCTTCGCCCACGACAACTGGTGCGGGGCCACCCTCCAACCCAACGCCTGGAGCCCCGACTGGCCCACCTTCTTCCGCGAGCGCCGCCTCGGCTGGCAGCTACGGCTCGCCGCCGAGGGGGGCGCGAAGGCGACCGACCTGCGCCCCATCGAGCACCTGCTCGACCGCCTCGACGACCTGCTCGCGGCGGACGCGGAGCCACCGGCGCTCGTGCACGGGGATCTGTGGAGCGGCAACCTGCTCTGCGTGGGCGAGGGCGAGCCCGCGCTCATCGATCCGGCCGCCTACTATGGTCATCGCGAGGCCGAGCTCGGCATGATGCTCCTGTTTGGTGGCTTCTCGCCGCGCGTCTACGCGGCCTACGAGCGCGTCCGCCCCCTGCAACCGGGCTGGCGGGACCGCGTGCCGCTGTACACGCTCTACCACGTGCTCAACCATCACAACCTGTTCGGTGGGGGCTACCTCGGGCAGGCACGCGCGATCGCGCGGCGTTACGTCGGGTGATCGTGCGTCGGCTCGTCACGCGATGGCGGGTCACGGCCCGTGATCGCCCGTGACTCGGCGCCGCCGGCCACGCGCGGCGGCGCCTGGCTCACAGCAGCCAGAGAGCCAGGATCGTCAAGCTGATCAGCACCGCCTCGTTCATGATCCACCTCGCCGCCTGCCCACCTCGGGGCGCCGCGAGGACGCCTTCGCAAGCCGCGGGCCAAGCCCGAGCGTCGCCTCGAACCGCACTGCTGCCGCCTCGTCGCGCCCCGGCCTGGAGCATGGGTGCTCCGGATCGCGACACGCAGATCAGGGCGGGTTGTCCACCAGCGCGGCGAAGGGATCGGGGCCGTCCACCCACTCGCCCAGCGTCTCGGCCGCCTCGAGGTCGGTGATGCGCAGGTCGAGGGGACCGATCGCGTGCTCGGTGGACACCCAGGCCCCGGTCGGCAAGCGGACCCAGCCTGCCCATGTTGCCTTCAGGCCGCCGACCGGCAGGATCGACACCCACATCGCCCAGCGGATCGGGCGCCCGTTCGCGTCCAGCGTGAACAGATAGGCGTCCCCCGGCGTGCGCCCGCCGGCCCCGAAGCGAAGAAGCAGCCCGTCCTCGCCCACCGCCTCGCGCGCGACGCCCGCGTCGAAGGCCTTGGGCAGCGGGTTCAACCAGAAGGTGTCGTTGACCCACGCCGCGTGGGCGTGGTCGAGGGCGTCGGTGGGGTCGGCCAGCCGCGCGCCGTCGCGCCAGGCGTGACCGCGGCGCGTGGAGACGTCGAAGATCACCTCGGTGTCGCCCCAGGCCACCTTCGCGAAGCCCCGTGTGCGGTCCCAGAGGTGGTGGTTGCGCCCCGCGAACACGAAGCGGACAGCGCCCGTCCGCGCCCAAGCGTCGGCGTCGACCGCGGCCATCATGCGGCGCGCCCGCGCGTCCGCCTCCGCGCCCGACGCCCCGGTGGGGAGCGGCTCGTCGAGGGCCACGCCGGCCCCCACCACGACGAGCAGCAGCACGACGATCGTGACGCCGAGGCGGCGCGCCCAGCGCCTCACGGACGGCTCGCATGCAGGACATCGGGGTGACTCATCGAGCGCCTCGAAGACGAGAGTGGGGCCCGGACAATGGCACACGCCCTGCTAAGGTTTCGCCCGAAAGGTGATGTCCGTCTCGGCGTTGCCCACGAACCGCGGAGGAACACGATGAGCAAGCGCGACACACACGGGAATCTGTGGGGCGGGACCACGAAAATCCGCGCGATGGCGGTGGCCGCAGCGACCACCCTCGCGGGCCTCTCCGGCTGCGCGCAGGACGCCGGCACCGCCGTCGATCCCATCAAGGAGAACAGCATCGGCCTGAGCGCCTTCGCCGGCTGCGATCCCCTGCTGGTCTACTTTCAGGAGGAGGCCACCGCCGCGCTCGACCGCTTCGGCGGCGTCGAGCCGCCCTACGCCATCGACGACGCCCTGGGCGCACCGTCGCGCGGCGAGGGGACCGCCGGCGGCGCGGATCCCCAGGCCGCCGGCGGCGACAACGGCGGCAACCACGGCCCGAGCTTCTCGACCACCAACGTGCAGGAGATCGGCGTCGACGAGCCGGACACGGTCAAGACCGACGGTCGCCGCCTGTACGTCGCCCAGAATGGCTACCTGCTGGTCTACGACGCCGCCGATCTGCACGAGATCGGGCGCGCCCGGCTGGCCGGCTACAGCGCGGGCCTTCTGCTTCAAGGCGACCACGTCGTCGTGCTGACCAGCCTGTACGGCGCGCCGCCCGAGGACTTCCCCGAGGCCGACGCGACGCGCCTGGCGCGCACCGACAAGACGGGCATCGCGGTGTACGACGTGTCGGGCGACGGCGATCCGCTTCTGATCCGTCGGCGCTACATCGAGGGCGAGCTGCAGGCGGCCCGACTGACCGGCGGCACGGTCCGCGTCGCCGTACACTTCGACGCCACGCGCTACCTGGATTGGGACGCGATCTACGGCGCGAACGGCGGCGTGCAGAGCGGCGGCAGTAGCGGCGGCTCGACCGGCGTCCCCGGCAACACGACCGTCGAGGCCTCCCCGCCGGACGAGGACGGCGCCACGGACTCCGAAGAGACGCCGATCGACACCCGCGAGCAGCCGCAGACCGACGAGGACGGCTTCCGCGCGCGCCTCGCCGAGATGATCGCCGCGAGCACCCTCACCGACTGGGTGCCCCTGGCCTACGACGCGGTGGGCGACGACCACGCCGTCGAGCAGCCGGTCAGCTGCGCACGCTTCAGCCGCCCCGGCGAGCGCGCCGGCTTCGGCGTCACCGCGGTCATCAGCCTCGACCTGCGCCGCCCCGCGGCCGATCTGGACGACGCCGCCGTCGTCACCGGCGCCGGTGTGGTCTACGCGAGCACGGGCGGGCTCTACCTGACCACGACCCGCCACCCGCGGTGGGAGGACGCGACCCTCGGCGGCAACGGCAGCGTGGGCGTGGCCGTCGGCGGCACCGCCACGGTCGGCCCGGCCACCACGCCGCGCGCGGTCGATGGGGACGACGCGACCGACAGCGACGCACCCACGGACTCCTCCGAGCAGCCCCTGCGCGTCGCCGACGACGAGCGGCAGGCCACGCAGATCCACCGCCTCGACATCAGCGACGGCGCCGCGGGCGCGGCCTACGTCGCCAGCGGCCGCGTCTTCGGCGCGCCGCTGAACAGCTTCGCCCTCGGCGAGCACGGCGGCGCCCTGCGCATCGCCACCACCGAGACCGATCAGGACACCTTCGAGACCACCAACCACCTCTTCGTGCTGGGCACGACCCCGGTCGACGACGAGCTGCCCCTGCGCGGCAGCGTGACCGATCTCGCCGGCGGCGAGCGCATCTACGCGGTCCGGTTGCTGGGCGACCGCGGCTTCGTCGTCACCTTCCGCCAGGTCGATCCGCTGTTCACCTTCGACCTGAGCGATCCCGACGCCCCGCGCCAGGTGGGCGAGCTGGAGGTGCCGGGCTTCTCGACCTACCTGCACCCCATCGACGAGGACCACCTCATCGGGATCGGCCAGTCGGCCACCGAGGAGGGCAGGGTCAACGGCATGAAGCTCAGCCTCTTCGACGTCTCGGACTTCGCGAGCCCGGCGCTGGCCCACGACTATGCCTTCGGCGACACGTGGAGCGAGGCGCTCTACGACCACCACGCCTTCACCTGGTGGGCCCCCGCGAACCTGCTGGTGGTCCCCATCCAGGCTTGGGAGGACGACCAGCCGCACAACGGCCTCAACCTGTTCCGGGTGACGGTGGCCGATGGCTTCGAGCCCCTGGGGTTCATCGATCACGACGATCTGGCGCCCGACACCTGGGGCGCGATGCAGCGCAGCCTGATCATCGACGACGCCGTCTACTCGGTGTCGAACGTGGGCATCAAGGCGACGGCCCTCGAGGGGCTCGACGACCGCGCTACCTGCGTGTTCCCCGAGCCGGCGCCCGGCGAGGGCCCCGGCTGGGGTGACGGTCGCGAGCCGGCGCCGACAGCGCCCGACGAGCCGAGCCGACCGACCCCGAGCGGCGACGGCGACGCGGGCGCGGCGCCCCCCC
>CALBMW010000043.1 GCA_937896275.1 uncultured Myxococcales bacterium | reverse complement strand
CAAGCGGTCAACGGGAGGTGCGCGGCGGCCAGCACCAGGTTGGCCCGCGCGCACAGCACCACCGCCTGAGGATCCTCGCAGGTGTGCAGCGTCGTGATGACCTCTTCGGCCCCCTCGACGGTGTCTTCGGCCAGCAGCAGCCGAGCCTTCAATCGGGGCGCGGTGAGCGGCAACACGGCCAACAGCACCCGCGCCGCGCCCAGACGGTCCCGCCGTCCAGCGCCCGACGCCCGCACCAACCGATCGACGAGCTTCGCCAGGGCGTGCACCGCCTCGTTGGCTCTTTCTCGCCCCGCCTTCGCGCGGAGCGCGATCACGGCGCGCGCCGCCTGCCCCAGGCCCGACGCGACCACCGCGGAGAGCTCGATCGAGCCGCTCTGCAACCACGCCAACAGCACGCTCTCGAGGCAGGCGGCCGGCGTCGCGGCGGGATCGCGCCCGCGCACCGCCGTGGCCATCGTGGCGTCGAAGCCCGCGCGCCGCCACGGGCGGGCGGTGTCTGCCCCGAAGCCGGCGTCGCGCCACGTGATCGCGTCCACCGGGCCGAAGCCCGCGGACCGCCAGCCTGCAGCGTCCTCGGCGTCGTGGGCACCGACGCATCGCCAGGCCACCGTCTCGGCGGGCTCGAAGCCCCACGCGTCCCAGACGCCTGCCACCTCGGGGCCCAGGCCCGCCGCCTGCCAGCGGTCGCCGTGGGGGATCCCGGACGCCGCGAATGTGATCCGATCCTCGAGGCGCGCCAGCTCCAGGCGCACGCGATGCAGCCAGGTGCGCAGCTCGCCGGCGGCCCAGACCGCGGACGGCGCAGCGCCGCGCGAGTCCTTGGTAAACGTCTCCGCTTCGTCCTGCCGCGCGTCCGCGTCACGCGCCACCGCCAGCCAGTGACCGCGACCGGCGACGTCGTCCAGATCCGCCTGCAATCGTGCCCAGGCAGCCCGCACCGCCGCAGCGAAGACCGTCGCGAGGGCCACCTCGACGGGGTCGGCCATGCGCGCCTGCAGCCGGTCGAGCGTGGCGCGCAGACCCTCGTGTGCCTGAGCGAGGAGGACCGCGAGCTCGGCCCGGGCGTCGGCGCGATGCGCCGGCAGCCCTGACAAAGTCGCGTCGGCCAGCGGCTCCAACGCATGGTCGGGCAGGTGTTCGGCGGCCGCGTCGTGCGCGTCGCGACCGACGAGCACCGCTCGCACGAGGCGGCGAGCCGGCGCGGCCACCCTGTCCATCGACGTCCCCCCGATTGGTGGACGACGCGCGTCGCCCGACACACTGGTTATAGTGCGGCGGGCCGCGCCACACCAATCATTGGTGGGCCCAAATCTTCTGTCAATTCGGGGGGATGGGTCCGCCCTCTCAGGGGAAGTCGCAGAAGGCGCCGAAGAGCGGATCGCTGGAGCAAACGCCGCCGAACTCGGTGCAGTCCTGACGGAACTGCTCGGGATACTCGCACTGAGGCATCCCGCCGACGTCGGTGCACGCGCCCTGAAACTCGTAGCGCACCGCAAAGTCGCCGTCGCAGATGGGATCGGGCGGCATGAAGCAGGGGTTGGGGAAACAGGCGTCCACCATCACGTCGAGGCTGGCGGTGTCGGCCGGGTCGAAGCCGTCGTCGCTGCCCGTCAGATCGCAGTAGGTATACGTGTTGCCACGATCCAGCGACACGCGGAAGCTCAGGTCGAAGTCCCCGCCGGCGAAGGGCGCGTTGAGCGCGCCCTCGTACTCGTCCTCATCCGGCACGCCCGCCATAGCACCGTCCCAGCCAAACGACCCGAAGGCCTGCGCCCAGACCCAGTTGAAGTTGCCGTCTGGATCGGAGCCGTCCGGTCCGTAGCCCACGTCGACGAGCAGGTCAGCGCTGAAGTCGACGCCGGGGGTCAGGTCGGTCACCCCGATCTCGCGGATGCGCGCGAAGACGCTGAAGAAATCACCGGGGGCGGCCTGCACCGAAGCGGGCCGCACGAAGACGCAGTAGTCAACGTCGGTGTCGAGCACCGGGCAGGCCGGGTTGGCCGTCCCGGGCGAGCCGTAGTTGTCGCCGAAGGCAGCCACGGGGTCGTGGTAGTAGACCGTCGACGCCAAGCACCAGTTTGCGCCGAGGTCGTTCTCCTGCTCGTCGAGGTGCGTCGGATCGAGGCTGATCGAGCGCGCCTGGGCGTCCGGGAAGGCGCCACCATCGTCGTACACCACCCGGTCGATCTGCAGGCCGTCGCACAGCAGGATGACCGAATCACCGTTGTTGTTGAGCGCGAACTCGAAGGCTTGATGCACGTTCATGAGCCCTCCGTTCGTCATGGCATCGGCGCTGGCCGCGAACAGCGCGTAGCCGTCGGGGCCCATGCTCAGGTTGCTGATCGTGAGGGCGAACGCGGATCCCACCTCATCGGTGAGGATGCAGCCATCGAGGTCGAGCACCTGACCTGTCGTGTTGTGAAGCTCGACGTACTCAGCGAAGGAGTCGGCCAGGGTGAAGTGCGGGTCGTACATCACCTCGCTGACGATGACCTGGCCCGCCTGGTTGGGCGCCACGCCGGGCACCGTGCAGGCGCCATCCGCGCAAATCCGGCCGCTGTCGGAGCAGTCGGTGCTCGGCCCCGCCGCGTAGGTGCACTGGGCCACCCCGGCTGCGTCCAGGCACTGCCCCACCGCCTGGAAGGTGCGCACCGTGACGCCGTCGGGCGCGCAGTTGGCCGGTGGGGGCTCGTCGCACGGGTTCGGCTGGCAGGGATCGGGCGCCAACTCCACCAACAGGTCGCCGGCCTGCCCCACGGCGTAGCCGTTCTGGGAGCCGTCGCGGTCGCAGTAGGTCCAGGTCGCGCCCTGATCCACGGTGAACCGCCACGCGTAGTCGTAGCGCCCGGGGGCCACGGGTGGGGACGCGGCCGCGCGGTACTCGTCGAGGTCCGCGTCCGGCGTGCCGGCGCCATCGTAGTTGAAGTTGCCGTTGCCCTCGGTCCACGCCCAGGCGGCGTTGCCCTCGGGGTTCGAGCCGTCGGGCCCGATGCCGAGCTGCCCGCGCAGCGCCGGATCGGGATCCACCAGGGTGCTGCGGTCGGTGATCCCCGCCTGCAGCACGCGACCGTCGCTCGACAGCATGTCGCGCGTGCTGATCGTCGCGCTCGGCGGCACCTGCAGCCGGCACAGATCCACCGCCACCGGGCAGGGCGGGTTGAGCGCCCCGGGCGAGCCGTACTGGTCGCCGAGCGGCGAGGCGAAGTAGACCGCCGGCGCGAGGCACCAGCTGCCGCCCTCGTCGTTGGCCGTGGCGTCGTACCGCAGCGGCGCCAGGCTCAGTGACTTCCTGCGCGCGGCGGGGAAGGTGCCTCCCACGTCATAGGTCACGGCGTCGATGAGCTGGCCACCACAGACCAGCGTGAGGGTCTCGCCGGTGTTGGCCAGATCGAAGTTGAAGGTCTGATCGGGCATCAGCCCGCCGTTCTGGACCGGATCGGCGTTGCGCGCCGCGAACCAGACGCCGCCGGCCAGGATGCTGCCCTGCAACTGCACCTGCTGTCCGCCGCCCTCGGAGACGACGCAGCCTGCCAGATCACGGCCACCGGGGGCGCTGTTGTAGATCTCGAACCACTCGCCGTGGGCGTCGTCCACGGCGTCGTGCGGGTCGTACATGATCTCGGTGAAGAACAGCTCGCCCGCGACCGGCGGCTGGCCCGGATCGACGCACTGGCCGCCGGCGCAGACCTCGCCGGCCTGACAGGCCTGGACATTGGCGTCGTAGGTGCACTGGGGCGCCCCACCCACGGCGGCGCAGGTGCCGATGGGCGCGTAGACGCGGGCGTGGGTCGCGTCGGCGCAGTCGGGCGCCGGGCCCATGACGCAGGGGTTGGGATCGCAGACGTCGCCGCCGGCCGCCTCGACGGTGAGGCTGCCCGCGTCGGCCGCCGCGTATCCGTCCGACGAGCCGGCGCCGCGGTCGCAGTAGGTCCAGGTCGTCCCTCGATCGGCGCTGAAGCGCCAGGCGAAGTCATAGGTTCCGACCGGCGGCAGCGCCTGATCGATCAAGTACTCGTCGTTGTTGGGCTCGCCCACCGCGCCGCCGTTCCACAGGGGGTTGGCGACCGCCGGCCTCCAGTTCCAGTTGACCCCGGCGGCGGGATCGCCGCCGTCCGGGCCGTACCCCCACTGCGCCACGATCGACGGATCGAGGTCGACCGCCGCGCTTCGGTCGGTGACCCCCGCGACGAACACGCGCCCGAAGAAGCGCACCGAGGCCCCCGGAGCGCCCTGCGCGTCCTCGGGGAACTGCAGCCGGCAGAAGCCGACGACGCGCGGGCAGTCGGGGTTGGCCTCGCCCGGCGTGCCCCGGTGCGGGCCGCCGTTGAAGTAGGGATCGGTGCCCAGGCACCAGTTGGCGCCCTGGTCGTTGGCCACAGCGTCCGTGGCGCCCGCCGAGAGCGAGATCGAGGCCTTCTGCGCGGCGGGGAAGGTGGCGCCGACGTCGTAGGTGACCCGGTCGATCTCGATGTTGTTGCAGCGGAGGATCAGCGTGTCGCCGTTGTTGTTGAGGTCGAAGCCGAAGGTGCCGTCCACGGCCAGCTCGCCGTTGACCGCGGGGTTGGCGGAGCGCGCGAAGAGCAGGAAGCCGCCCGCGCCCACCGACTGGGTGAGCGCCACCTGGCCGCCCCCCGCGTCGGTCACGGTGCAGCCGTTCAAGTCACGCGCGCCGCCGCTCACGTTGGCCAGCTCGAACCACTCGGCGTTGGCGTCGATGAGCTCGTCGTGCGGGTCGTAGAGGATCTCGGAGATGATCACCTCGCCCGCCTGCGGGACCACCGCGGGGGCGACGCACTCGGCGTCGAGGCAGACCTGTCCGGCCGCGCAGTTGATGGGCATCACGGCGTATTCGCAGGTCGGCGCGCCGCCGACCTCGGCGCAGACGCCGGGCGCCCGATAGGTGCCGACGGTGGTGGCGTCCTGGCAGTCGTCGTCGGGCGGCAGGACGCAGGGGTTGGGATCGCAGGCGCCCGCCGCGGCCATCACCGCGAGCTGACCCGCGTCGTTCGGCACGTAGCCGTCGCTCGAGCCGGCGGGCGCGCCGTCGCAGTAGGTCCAGGTGCGGCCCCCGTCGACCGTGAAGCGCCACGCGAAGTCGTGGTCGCCCTCGCCCGGGGCGATCAGCGTGGCCTGGTACTCGTCGTTGCCCGCGTCGGGGAAGCCAACGCCCTGGTAGCCCGCGTTGGGGGCGCCCGCCGCCCACCTCCAGCCGGCCGCCGACGCGGGATCGCTGCCATCGGGGCCGACGCCGAGCTCGCCGCGGATGGCGGGCGCGGGATCGGTGCGATCGGTGCGGTCGGTGGCGCCCATCTCGAAGATGCGCCCGTACACGGTGAGCTCACCGCCGGGCTCCAGCTCGGCGTCGATGGGGAACTGCAGGGCGCAATAGTCCACGGCCTCGTCGCAGGGCGGGTTGGCGGCGCCCGGCGTGCCGTAGTGGTCGTCGGCGCTGCCGGCCGGATCGAAGTAGGGCGATCGGCCGAGGCACCAGTTGGCGCCGACGCCCGGCGCGTCCTCGGCCGCCGGATCGAGGGCGATGCTCGCGAACAGCGCGTCGGGGAAGCCGGGCCCGTCGTCGTAGGTGACCGTGCTCACGACGACGCCATTGCACGTCAGGCGAACGGTGTCGCCGCCGTTGGCGAGGCCGAAGGTGAAGACCTGGTCGTGCACGTTCACCAGCCCGCCGTTCAGCGCGACGTCGCGGCTGCGGGCGAAGACGGTGAAGGCACCCGGCGGCATCTGCAGGTTGGCGATCTGGAGGGGCGCCTGGACGCCGTCGCCGAGGCTGCAGCCGCTCAAGGTCAGCGCTTCGGCGCTCCGGTTGTGGATCTCGATCCACTCGGCGTTGGCGTCCGTCAGCGCGCCGTGCGGGTCGTACATGATCTCGTCGATTACGACCTCGCCCGCCTGGGGCAGCCGCGGTCCGATGGGCTGGCAGGCGCCGGCCCCGCACTGCGCCGCCGCCCCGCAGTCCTGCCGTTGCTCGGCATAGCTGCAGGCCGGCGCGCCGCCGATGTCCTCACAGCCGCCCTCGGGGGGATAGGTGACGGCCACGTTGCCGTCACAGCGCGCGGCCGGCGGCGCGTCGCAGGGGTTGGGGTCGCAGGCGTCGGGCAGCGGGTCACAGCGCCCGTTGGCGCACTGCTCGGCGGGGCCGCAGTCGGTCCGCTGCTGCGGATAGGAGCAGCTCGGCGCCCCGGCGACGGCGGCGCACATGCCCGGCGCGCTCGAGGCCACGACGGTGTCGCCGTCGCA
>CALBMW010000042.1 GCA_937896275.1 uncultured Myxococcales bacterium | reverse complement strand
GAGAAGTGGGCGACACCCCGTACCGGTGCTGTGAGAAGTGGGCGACACCCCGTACCGGCACCTCGTACCGCACCTCGTACCGGCCGCACCTCGTACCGCCCCTCGGACCGCTCGCTCACGCACGGGGTGAGCGGCGGCGTGGGCGCCACGCGAGCAGCATCAACAGCCACGGCCCAGCCGGCAGTGCACCGGAGCCGGAGCCCGCGGAGGCTCCGCAGTCACACCCGGCGCCGTCGCCCTTGGGGGCGCCTGGCTGGGCGACGTCTTCCTGGGCGGTGTCTGCCCGGGCTGCGTCTTGCTGGGTCGCGTCGGCCCCGATCGCCGGCGCGGCGTCGGGTTCGATGGCGCCGTCAGGCGGCGTGTCCGCGCCCACGTCATCGGTCGCCGCCGAAGCGTCTGCGGTCGTCGGGGAGGCGTCCCCGGCCAAATGAGACGCGTCCCCGGTGGGGGGCAGGCCGGCGTCGCCCGACCCTGCGTCCGCCGTGGCCGCTCCGTCGTGCACGGCTGCGTCGGGCACGGCCGCGTCCCCGTCGCAGGCGTCCCCCGCGCCGTCGCCGTCGGCGTCCTCCTGGTCTGCGTTGGGCACGCGCCGACAGTTGTCCACGCCGTCGTTCACGCCGTCGTCGTCGCTGTCGGTGTCTCGATAGTCGGGCCGACCGTCGCCATCGGTGTCGACCGCAGGCGTCGCGAGCGCGTCATCGCCCGCCTCGTCCACGTCGTCGATCCCGTCCCCGTCGCTGTCCGCGTCGAGCGCGTCGATGGTGTGGTCTTCATCGCTGTCGCGCGGGGCCGCGGGTGAGCCCAACTCGTCCAGATCGGCGATGCCATCGCCGTCGCTGTCCCGACTGCGCGGGTTCAGGCCCAGGCCGATCTCCAGCCCGTCGTCCACCGCGTCGGCGTCGGCGTCCGCGTCGCAGGCGTCGCCCAGCCCGTCCCCGTCCAGGTCCGCCTGATCGGCGTTGGCCACATGGCGGCAATTGTCCACGGCGTCGGCGCTCCCGTCCCCGTCGCGATCCGGGTCGCACGCGTCGCCCACGCCATCCTGGTCGGCGTCCTCCTGGCCCGGATCGGCGTCCTCCGGGCACACGTCCAGGTCGCCGCAGATCCCGTCCGCGTCGCCGTCGTCGTCCGGGTCGGCCGGGCAGGCATCGCAGGCGTCCCCGCGCCCGTCCGCGTCGGCATCCTGTTGCTCGGGATCGCGGTCTTCCGGGCACACGTCGTCCGCGTCGCACGCCCCATCGCCGTCGCCATCGTCGCCGCGGGGGCACGGGTCGCACGCGTCGCCGACGCCATCCCCATCGGCGTCGGCCTGGTCCACGTTGGCCTCGCTCGGGCAGTTGTCCAGGTCGCCGCAGAGTCCGTCGGCGTCCGCGTCGTTGCCCGCGTCCGAGGGGCAGGCATCGCAGGCGTCGCCGACCTCGTCCTGGTCCCTGTCTGCCTGGTCGGCGTTGGCGAGCGTGGGGCAGTTGTCGACGTCGGCGCATCGCCCGTCGTGGTCGGCGTCGTCGTCGCCATCCAGCGGGCAGGCATCGCACGCGTCGCCGACGCCGTCTCCGTCCGCGTCCGCCTGCTCCGGGTTGGCCACGGCGGGGCAGTTGTCGACGTCGGCGCAGCGCCCGTCTCCGTCGGTGTCGTCGGCGGCGTCGAGGACGCAGCGGTCGCAGGCGTCGCCCGCCCCGTCGCCGTCGGTGTCGGCCTGGTCGGCGTTGGCCGCCGCCGGACAGTTGTCCTCATCGCCGCACAGGCCGTCTCGATCGACGTCGTCCTCGGCGTCGAGCCCGCACGCGTCGCACGCGTCTCCCACCCCATCGGCGTCGGCGTCCTCCTGGCCCGGGTTGGCGACCAGCGGGCAGTCGTCCTCGTCCGCGCACAGGCCGTCGCCGTCGGCGTCGTCGTTGGCGTCGCGCGGGCAGCCATCGCAGACGTCGCCCGCGGCGTCGCCGTCCAGATCGGCCTGGTTGGCGTTGGCCGTCCTTGGGCAGTTGTCGACGTCACCGCACACGTCGTCGTCGTCGAGGTCGTCGTCGGGGTCCTGGGGGCAGCCGTCGCACAGGTCCCCGGCGCCGTCGCCGTCGGCGTCCGCCTGATCGGGGTTCGGGGTCGCGCGGCAGTTGTCGACGTCACCGCACACGCCATCCGCGTCGTCGTCGTCGTCCCGGTCGGCCGGGCACACATCGCAGACGTCGCCGGCGCCGTCGCCGTCCTGATCGGCCTGCGCCGCGTTGGCGACATCGGGGCAATTGTCGGCGTGGTCCGCGACCTCGTCGCCGTCGCGATCGCGCACATAGGAGATCTCGAGCGCCGGTCGCTCCGCGGCCTTCGCGTGCTCTCGGGTCCGGAAGTCCACCCCGTCGGTGTCGCTGGGGAGCGCGATCCAACCGCGGTTCGTGCCCGGCGCCGCTCGCCAGCGCCGCAGGCTCGAAGTCACCTCGAGGTTCGACGCGCCGATCGCCCCCCCGAGGTCCCCGACCGCCTCGCCGTAGTCCTCGGCCTGCACGCCCGCGACGGCCCCGAAGCCCGCATAGGTGCTCGCCTCGTCCCAGTCCGCCACAACCTCGTGGACCTGACCCGCGGCGCCCGCGTTGAAGTTCGTCACCCGCAGCGTGGCGCGCGTGATCAGCGCGTCGTCCGGGATGGGCCCGCCCTCGCGCTCGAAGATCGCGAAGCGGACCAGCGCGATCACGGCCTGGCCGCTGTCGGCGGGATCGTCACCGTCCCAGCCCGCCAAGGCAGCCTCCCCGAAGGCGGTGTCGGGCGTCGCCTCCGCCAGGTACGTGTCCAGCGTGCCCGCATAGTCGTCCACGCCCTCCTGAAGAGTCCGGGCGGTGGCCAGCGGGACGCAGGCGCCGGAAGCCGCGTCGCAGGCCTCGCCTTCCACGCACTGCAAGGGCTGCCGCACACAGCGGTCGGCCTCGCAGGTGTGCAGGGTGCAGGGCGCTCCGTCCACGCAGTCGGCGGCGGACGCGCACGCGACGAGGGTCTTCCGAATCGAGAAGGTGTCACTCACGACGCCGTCCGCCCGCACGTTTCGGACGCTCAGCGTCAGCCCGTCGACCGAGAGGATCGCCGAGCCGTTCGCCAACTCCGAGAAGGCCATGACCGGGTGGTTCGCGGGGCCCGACGGCGTCCGCGCGCCGTGCCCGGCGACGACGTAGACCGCGCCCTCCTGCGCCGCGCCCCCAGGCTGCTTGGCGTAGGCGCCGTCGCCCGCCGGATCCCCGTCCCCGGCGTCGACGACGCGACCGTCCGCCATCAGGACGGCGAAGGCGGGGGTCCTGTCCCCATAGCCATGAGCACCGTCGATCAGATAGGAGCGTTCATAGATGTGCGAGTGCCCCGACAGCACCAGATCCACGCCACCCGCCTCGAGAAGGGGCGCGACGTTCTCGCGCGCGGCGCGCATGCGCCCCACGGAGTCGAACGGGTTGTCGGAGTCATGGCTGCCCTTGGAGTAGGGCGGGTGATGAAAGACCGCGACGATCCAGTCCTGGCCGGTGCTCGCGAGATCCGCCTCAAGCCAGCTCAGCTGAGGGGAGCCTGGGGCGATGCTGCTGTCGGCGGAGTCGACGAACACGAAGTGCACATTGCCGTAGTCGAAGGCGTAGTAGGCCTCGGTCCCGGAGGGCGCGCCGCCCGCTTCCCCCGCCGAAGGCAGCACGAAGCCTTCGAAGTAGGGGCCCGTCTGCGGGCCTGCGTCCGAGTTGCGCTCGTCGTGGTTGCCGACCGAGGGCCAGAAGGGCGTGTGTCGCAGGATGTCCGCGTAGGCGGCGAAGTGGTTGCGGGTGTACTCGCTGTCCGTGCCGTTGTCGTAGGCGATGTCGCCCACGTGCAGGAAGAGGTCGGGCGGGTTCGCGCCGGTGTTCGTCAGCATCGCGTCGCGAACCCTGCCTTGCGCCGCGGTGTTGACGCCCGAGTCCCCGAGGATCCAGGCGCTGAACGGTGCAGCGTCGCCGCGCGCCGGCGCGGTGCGGAAATAGTCGTTGGGCGTGCCGGCGCCCTGAGCGCCGCCGCTCACGGTGCCCACGTCGTAGAAATAGGTGGTCGCGGGGCTCAGGCCGGTCACGCGGACCACATGGTCGCGGGCTCCCGCGTTGGAGGGCGGTACGACCCCCGCGCCCAGCGCGGTCGCGTCGAGGCCCGCGACCCCGTAGCGCACGCGGCTGTCGGCCGGCGAGGCCGCGTCGCTTCGCCAGACGATGGTGGCCGAGCTCTCGGTGACTGACTGGAGATAAGGCTGACGGATCAGTTGGGCGAGCGCCGGTGCGGCGAGCAGCGCGCTCGCGACGGCCAGCGTCAGGCTGGGCGCGACTCTCATGGGGTGGCCCCGGTCAGCATCGAGAGCTCCTGAGCCGCGCGGTAGCTGGGCGCACGTTCGAGGGCGGTCCGAACATCTGCGCGCGCGAGCGCCGTCCCGCCGCGCGCGAGGTGAACGCGAGCGCGTGCGACGAGGTTGATGGCGGTGCCGCGCTTCGCGACCGCCGCGTCCGCTACGGCGAGGGCCTGCTCGAGCGTCGCCGCCCGCCCCGCGTCGTCCCCGGCCACCGCGAGCGCCTCGGCGCGGCGCAGGAGCCAATGGGTGTCGGGTCCCCGTTGCAGTTGCGCGTCGATCAGCGCCAGGGCCGCCGGGATCCTGTCGAGCGCCAGCTCCAGATCGATCGACGGATCGACGATGACCGTCGCCGGGCCGAGCCGGCTCAGCGCGTCCCGATAGCCCGCCGCGGCCTCCTCGAGACGGCCGAGCCGGCGCAACGCGGCGCCGCGCTCCAGGTACACGTCCACCTGCGGTCGCATCGCCAGGGCGGCGTCGAGGTCCGGCACCGTCGCGTCGTCCCGGCCAAGCCTCGCGAAGCTCCGCCCGCGCGCGACGTAGGTCGCCCACGCAGGCCGCGCCTCAATCGAGCGGGTCAGGGACCCGACGGCCTCGAGATGCCGGTCCATCGCGGCCAGCGTCAGGCCCCGCTGCAAGTCCAGGGACGCCGCATCGGCGCCGCGCCGGGCCGCCTGGTCGAGGTCTGCCAGCGAGCGTCGGTACTCGCCGTGGCCGCGATACAGCGCCGCCCGCAGCAGCCAAACGTCGGCCGCGCCCGGGTCCCGCCCCAGCGCGTCCGTCGCCTGCGCGAGGTCGTGGTGGGATCCAGGGTGAGCGCTCGCGATCCCGCACAGCAGCAGGAGTACCCCAACGGATCTGCGCATCCGACCTCGACCATCCTCGCCGTCGCGGAGACCTTAGCACGACGCCCCGGGGGGCGATCACGGGTCCAGGACGGCCCGAAGTGCCAGGCACTTCTTGGGGGCCGGCCGAGTGCCAGGCACTTCTTGCGGCCGAAGTGCCGGCCGAGTGCCAGGCACTTCTTGCGGGCACTTCTTGGGGGGCA
The DNA here is from genome assembly GCA_937896275.1 of uncultured Myxococcales bacterium. Classification (GTDB taxonomy): domain Bacteria; phylum Myxococcota_A; class Bradymonadia; order UBA7976; family UBA1532; genus JACKDN01. Next base: position 24 of record CALBMW010000042.1, on the reverse strand, counting down.
GGCCGAAGTGCCAGGCACTTCTTG
>CALBMW010000041.1 GCA_937896275.1 uncultured Myxococcales bacterium | reverse complement strand
GTTGATGGACGCCCACGCGGAGCTGTTCATCCGAGCGTGCTTCAACTACCCGACGCTCGGAGACCTGTACAAGTACGCGACTTACGATGCCATGGGGCGCCGGGCGCGCTGAGAGGCCCGCGCGGGCGCGCCGCGTGCCAGCCGACGCCCCTGGCGCCGCCTACTCGAAGCCACCCGTTTCGAGGAAGCGCAGGGTCAGCCTGACCGTCTCGGGGTGGTCCATGATCCAGGTGTGACTGGCCGGCACCGTGGCGAAGGGCACGTGATCGACCCGGGCCTCGTCAACGGCGACCGTGCCATCGTGCTCGAGGCCGCGCAGCAGTCCCAGGGCGGCGAGCAGCCAGCTCGGGGGGTTGCCCGCGGTGGGGCCCGCGGTCCCGGCGATCACCCCGACGGAGGGTGGCACCGGTGGCCAGTCGCGCGGAGCCGCCATGTCCTTGCCCGCCGGACCCCAGCCACGCCGGAAGAGCGCCCAGTCCTGGAGCCCGCGCGCGACCCGGCTGCCGTGATTGGGCGGCGCCAGCATCACGATGCGCTCGAAGGCCACGTGCTCGCTCAGGAAGCGGGCGATGATGCCGCCCATGGAGTGCGTGACCGCGGACAGGGGGCGGTCCCCCAGCTCGGCGCGAAGGGCGTCCCGCACCGAGGCCGCCAACTCCGCGAGCGGGCGTTGGCGCGAAGGATAGGTGTGCCGCCACGTGGGGTGGCCGGCCGCCTCGATCCGACGCTGCAGGCGGGCCATCGAGCGGCCGGTGCGGCCGAGGCCGTGAAGCAGCACCACAGTGGGACGGTCGGCGGACACCGGCGGCTCAGCGCTCGCCATGGAGCGTGCGGGGCGAGGCTCTCAAAAGTCGGCGTTGCGCGGGGCGCGGGGGTAGGGGATCACGTCGCGGATGTTCTCGACGCCGGTGGCGTACATGATCGCCCGCTCGAAGCCCAGGCCGAAGCCGCAGTGCGGGACCGTGCCGTAGCGGCGCAGGTCGCGGTACCACCAATAGTCCTGCTTGGGCAGGCCCATCTCGTCGAGGCGGGCGTCGAGGGCGTCGAGGCGCTCCTCGCGCTGGCTGCCGCCGATGATCTCGCCGATGCCCGGCGCCAGGATGTCCATGGCCGCCACCGTGCGGCCATCGTCATTCTGGCGCATGTAGAAGGCCTTGATCTCCTTGGGATAATCGCACACCGCGATCGGGCGACCCACGTGAACCTCGGTCAGCCAGCGTTCGTGCTCCGACTGTAGGTCCATGCCCCAGCGAATCGGGTACTCGAAGGCCTGGCCCGATCTCTCCAGGGCGGCGATCGCCTCGGTGTAGGACATGCGCGCGAACTCGGACCCCACCATGGCCTCGAGCCGGGTGATCGCCTGCTTGTCGATGCGCTGGGCGAAGAAGGCCATGTCGTCGGCGCGCTCGTCGAGGAGCGTGCGGAAGATCGACTTGAGGAAGTCCTCTGCGAGCGCCACGTCGTCGTTCAGATCGGCGAAGGCCAGCTCGGGCTCGATCATCCAGAACTCGGCCAGGTGGCGGCGCGTGTTGGAGTTCTCGGCGCGGAAGGTGGGGCCGAAGGTGTAGACCTTCGAGAGGGCCAGGCAGTAGCTCTCGACGTTGAGCTGGCCCGACACGGTGAGGTGGGCCTCGCGGCCGAAGAAGTCCTGGCCGAAGTCCACGGCGCCGTCGGGCGTGCGGGGCGGGTTGGCCAGGTCGAGGGTCGACACGCGGAACATCTCGCCGGCGCCTTCGCAGTCGCTGGCCGTGATGATGGGCGTGTGCACCCAGAGGTAGCCGCGGTCGTGATAGTAGCGGTGGATCGCCTGGGCCAGGGTGTTGCGCACCCGCGCCACCGCGCCGATCAGGTTGGTGCGCGGGCGCAGGTGGGCCTGCTCGCGCAGGTACTCCATCGAGTGCTGCTTGGGCTGCATCGGGTAGGTCTCGGGATCATCGACCACGCCCACGATCTCGACGCGCTCGGCGGCCAACTCGACCCGCTGCCCCTTGCCCTTCGATTCGACCAGGGTGCCGTCGACGACGATCGCGCAGCCCGTGGTGAGGTGAACCACGGCGTCGGCGTAGTTGGGCAGATCGCTGCGCGCGACGACCTGGATGGGGTCGAAGCACGAACCGTCGGACACATGGATGAACGACAGCCCGGCCTTCGAGTCGCGGCGGGTGCGCACCCAGCCCTTGACGGTGACGGCGTCGCCGGGGCGGGCGTGGCCGCCGTAGATGGCAGCGATGCTCAGGTGGCTCATGGGGCTCCTCGAGTCGATGAACCGGGGGAGTCTGGCGCGGGGCGCGCGGGCGTGCAAGCGGCGGGCGAACACTTTTCCGACAGACGGCCATGGTCCGAACGTCCTGTACGAGCGTCGACCCAATCTGCTCCGGAGCGAGACCGTCATGTCCTCCGCCGAGAAAGACTTCTTCGCCGCGACCGACTTCGAGGGCCGTGCGGACGCCTTCACCGAGATCGATCCACACGCGGCCAGCGCGCGCCTGCTGGGGCCGCTGCTGGGTGGCCTCGCGGTGCTGGGCGCGCTGATCGTCTTCGTATTGATGCCGGCGTCCGTCCCCGGCGAGGCGCCTCCCGGGCCGACGAGCCACGTGGCCGCGGCGCCGGCGGAGGTCGCGGTCCTGCCGGTCGCTACGCCGCCCGCCGAGACCGCCAAGGCGCCCGCGACGGGGCGGCCCATGATGCGGCTGGGTCGCGGGCCCTCGGCCGCGGCGGTGGCCGCGGTGGCCTCGCAGCCGTCATCCGGGGGTGAGACCTCGACCGAGACCGGCAGCCCGTCGGGCTCGCGGGCGGCGAGGCCCCAGGCGCCGGCAGGCGAGATCCCGGCGCAGGCAGGCGAGATCCCGATGCCCGCGGTCCTGCCGCCGGTGGTCGAGGTCTCGGTGGCGCTCTCGGATGAGCCGCTGCCGTCGCCGTGGCTGCAGCGTCGCCTGCGGGGCGCCGCCGTGGAGGGCGTGGCGGCCGACACGGCCGGCGCCGAGGTGGCCGCGCGGGTCGCGCTGAAGGCCGGTCGCTTCGCCGAAGCGCTCCACGTGCTCGAAGGGCTGCCGGCCAGCGCGGGCGTCGACGCGATGCGCGGACGCGCGCTCTTCGAGTTGGGCCGCGACGCCGACGCTCGGGCGATGCTCGAGCGCGCCCACGACGCCGCTCCGACGCACGCCGAGACGCTGCTGCTGCTCGGCACGGTGCGGCAGGCGGCCGCCGATCGCGACGGCGCCCGCGCCGCATACCGCGCCTTCCTCGCGGCGAACCCGCAGAGCCCCCACGCCCGCGACGTTCGCCGAATCATCGACAGCATCTGAATCGGGCGCGGTCGCTGTGATGGGCGAGGCGAAGGCCGCGAAGCCGCCGGTGCGTGGCGCACGCCCGCGAGGCCGCCGCGAAGGTGGGCCCGGGGCCCGTCGAGCGGTGCTTCGGACCTAGGCCGCGGAGCGCCCGCCCGCCGCGTGCGCAGCAGGTGGACGACCTGCTGACAGCCTCAGGCCTTGTCGCCGAAACCCAGGATGATATAGCCGCCGGAGCGCGCATCCTTCTGGATGTCCAGCAGGCCGCGCACCTGCGCGTCCTCGAGCAGCTCGTTGAAGTTGCGGTACCCGTGGAAGGTTTCGTTGAAGTTGGGACGCTTTCGCTTGAGCGTCTGCTTCACCATCGAGCCCCAGAGGTTGTCGTCGCGCTCACGGAACAGGGCGTCGACGGTGTCGAGCACCATCTCGATCGCCTTGTCCCTCTTCTGTGCGGTGTCCTCTGCGCTCGGGGGCTCTTCGGTGCGCACGTCGTCGCGGGGAGCGTCCTCCTCCCCCCGAGGCTCGTCGACCCCATCCGGCGCGGCGGCCGGTCGCTCGTCACCGGGGGCGCGCTTGACCGCCTCGCCTTCGGGGGCGCGCTCGCCGTCGGCCCGGCGAGGGCCACGCCCACCACCGCGGCTCTCCTTGACTCGCTTCTTCCGCGTCTGCCCGGGCAGGGTGCGCACCAGGTCGTCGTAGTAGATGAAGTCGTCGCAGTTGTCGATCAGCAGATCGCTGCTCGAGTTCTTCACCCCGAGGCCGATGACGACCTTGTCGTTCTCGCGCAGCTTGCTCACCAGAGGCGAGAAGTCGCTGTCGCCCGACACGATGACGAACACGTCGACGTGCTTCTTGGTGTAGCAGAGGTCGAGGGCGTCGACGACGAGCCGGATGTCGGCCGAGTTCTTGCCCGAATACGAGACGTGCGGGATCTCGATCAGCTCGAACGCGGCCTCGTGCAGTGGGCGACGTGCGGTCTTGTAGCGACCCCAGTCGGCGTAGGCCTTCTTGACGACGATCTTGCCTTTGTCGAGCAGGCGCTCGAGCACGAGGCTGATGTCGAAGGATTCGTAGTGCGCGTCGCGGACGCCGATGGCGACGTTCTCGAAGTCACAGAAGATGGCGAGGTTTGGGGCATTGCCCAGCAGATCACTCATGGGCCGGGGATGCTAACGGGTGACGCGCCGCGACGCAATCGTCAGCGACCACCTCCGCGCATCGGACCCGAAAGATTCAGACGCCGGGCGCGCTCGACCGCGAGCAGGGCCCTCCGCGCGACCACGTGCCGGGGCTCAATCTCGAGCGCGCGCGCGAGCGCCTCGGCCGCCATCGTGTAGCGGCCGACCGTGACGTACAGGTCGCCGAGCAGGGCGTGGCCGTCGGCGTGGCCGGGGCAGCGGGTCATCGCCGTCCGCAGGGCGTCGTGGGCGGCGGTGCGGCCGCGGCCGTCGTGGGCGGGGACCGCATGGAAGTGCGCCCACGCCGACCACACAGGGTAGCGAGGCTCGTGCGGATCCTGGGCGACCGCCAGGTCGAAGTAGCTGGTCGCCTTGTCGAAGTGCCCCGAGTCCACCGCCAGTTGGCCTCGGCGGAAGGCCTCGCTGGCGCGCGCCAGGTCGGGGGAGACACCCCCCGGGGCCAGCGGGACGGGGGTGTGCCGCGCGTCGTAGGCGGCGCGCCGGTCAGGGTCGGAGAGCAGTTCGTAGGCCCACATCACCCGCCGCAGCACCGCCTGCGCGGCCAGGCGGGCCGCGCGCTCCCGCAGCGCCTGGACTCGCTCGGGGTGCCACGTGCGCACCTGACGCTGGTAGGCGGCGCAGATCGCATCCTGGCTGGCCCCCGGCGGGACCTCGAGCAGTTGGTAGGCGCCGATGGTGTCGAGTTGCGCGACCCGGGCCAGCGCCAGCGAGGCCAGGGCGGCGTCGGCGACCTGGAGTTGGGCGCCCCGCAAGCTGCCCGTCGAGGCCCGTGAGCGATTGCCGGTCGTCTCGCGGTCTCCGTCGAAGCCCCGGGGGCCGGCCGACGGGACGACGGGCCGGGCGGCCGCGGGCGCGGTGCTGCCGACCGAGCGGGCCGTGCCCTCGGGGGGCGTCGCGGCGCGAGGCGGTCGCG
>CALBMW010000040.1 GCA_937896275.1 uncultured Myxococcales bacterium | reverse complement strand
CTCGCCGCGCAGCTGCTCGCCGGCAGCACGCTCTTCCGCTCCTTGCCGCCCGGCGCGCGCGACCGGCTCGCCGCTGCCTGCAGCACGCAGCGGCTGGCGCCGGGGGAGCGCATCCTCGAGCCGGGCACGGCCTCTGAGGGTCTGTTCATCGTGGCCGCGGGTCACGTCGAGGTGTGGCGCGACGCGCTCTGCGTGGCGCGGCTCGGCACCGGCGACGCGGTGGGCGTGGTGACCGCGCTGGGCGCCCACGCCGGCAGCGCGCGCGCGATCGCGGTCACCGAGGCCGAGGTTTATCTCTTCGATCTCGAGGCGCTCGAACCGGTGCTGGCCCTGCCCGCCGTACGTGACGCCTTCGAGGAGACCGCCCGCCTGCGCCGCCTGGTGCTGGGGAGCGCCTGAGGCCGCCTGGTGCTTGGGCAGGCTCCCGAAAGGCGCGACGGGCTGCCGCCGCGCTCGACGCGTCGCGCGCGTCAGGCCTGGGCTTCCGCGCCGGCCTTCTTCTCGTTGCGTCGCCGCAGGCCGTGATCCAGCACGCGCTTGCGGATGCGGATCGCCGTGGGGGTGACCTCGACCAGCTCGTCCTCGTTGATGTACTCGAGGGCCTCCTCGAGAGCGAACCGCCGGGGGGGCTGCATGCGGACGTCCACGTCCTTGAAGGCCTGGCGCATGTTGTCCAGCTTCTTGGCCTTGCAGGGGTTAACGACCAGATCGTTGGTGCGAGCGTTCTCGCCGACCACCTGGCCCGCATAGACCGAATCGCCGTGCTCGACGAAGAGGGTGCCGCGCTCCTGCAGCGTCTCGAGCGCGTACGCGGCCACCTGCCCCGTCTCGAGGGCGACCAGGGCGCCGTTGGCGCGGCGCTGGAAGTGCCCGCGGAACTGGCCGTATCCCGAGAAGCTCTTGTAGAGCGTCCCGGTGCCGCGGGTCTGGGTCAGGAAGCGGCTTCGGTAGCCGATGAGCCCGCGCGCGGGCACCCGGAACTCGAGGCGCACGGTGTCGTCGCTGTGTCGAATCTCGAGCAGCTCGCCACCGCGCTGGGTGAGGTCCTGGATGACGGCGCCGCTGTAGGGCTCACCGCAGTCGACGGACACGTCCTCGAAGGGCTCCTCGCGCCCGTTCGGGCCCTCGCGGAAGATGACGCGGGGCATCGAGACCATCACCTCGTAGCCCTCGCGACGCATGGTCTCGATCAGGATGCCCAGGTGCAGCTCGCCGCGGCCGCTGACCTTGAAGACCTCGGGCTTCTCGGTGTCCTCGACCCGCAGCGCCACGTTCGACTGCAGCTCGCGCTCGAGGCGCTCGCGCAGCTTGCGGCTGGTGACCCACTTGCCGTCGCGGCCCGCGAAGGGACCGTCGTTGGCGATGAACTCCATCGCGATGGTCGGCTCGTCGACGGCGACCGCGGGCAGCCCCTCCGGCGCGTCGAGCGCGCAGATCACCTCGTTGGGCAGCGCGTCGGTGAGCCCGGCCACGCCCACGATGTCGCCCGCGCGGCCGACGTCGATCTCGATCTCGTTGAGGCCGTCGTAGCCGTTGAGGCGGGTGACCTTGGCGCGTCGCACCTTGCCCTCCACGCCCACGCACGAGATCTGCTGACCACGGCGGACCTCGCCGCGGCGGATTCGGCCGACCGCGATCCGACCCACGAAGTCGTCGTAGCCGATCGTCGCGATTTGCATCTGCAGCGGGCCCTCGAAGATCTCCGGCGGCGGCACGTACTCCACGATGGCGTCGAGCAGCGCGTTCATGTCGTCGCGCGGGTGGGCCAGGTCCCACGTGGACCATCCCTGGCGCGCGGACCCGTAGAGCACCCGGAAGTCGAGCTGCTCGTCCGTCGCGTCGAGCGACACGAACAGGTCGAAGACCTGGTCGAGCACCTCCGCGGGTCGCCCGTCGGGA
>CALBMW010000039.1 GCA_937896275.1 uncultured Myxococcales bacterium | reverse complement strand
CTGAGCCGCCCCCCGGCCTCGCCGCCTGCGAGCAGACCCGGGCCGACCACGCCGCCGCGATCGCCCGCATCCTGGCCCATATCGCCTGTGGCGACGTCTATCAGGTCAACCACACCGTCCGATTCCGCGCCCCTCACGCCCCGCGCGATCCGGGGCTCCTCTTCGCGCGTCTGCACGCCCGCAGCCCGGTCCCCTTCGCCGCCTGCCTGCGCCCGGCGGTCGACCGCGCCGTCCTCAGCCTGAGCCCCGAGCGCTTCCTGCGCTGGACCCCCGACGGCTACGTCGAGACCCGCCCCATCAAGGGCACGCGCCCGCGCGGCGCCGACGCCGCCGCCGACGCCGCGTTGCGCGCCGAGCTCCTCGCGAGCCCCAAGGACCGCGCCGAGCACGTGATGATCGTCGACCTCGAGCGCAACGACCTGGGCCGCGTCTGCGCCGTCGGCACGGTGCGCGTCCCCCGCCTCTGCGCGCCGGAGCCCTACGCCACCGTCCACCACTTGGTCAGTACGGTCTGCGGGCAGCTGCGGCCCGACGCCGGCTTGGCCGATCTGCTGCGCGCCACCTTTCCGGGCGGCAGCATCACCGGCGCCCCCAAGGTGCGCGCCATGGAGATCATCGAGGCCCTCGAGCCCGTGCGCCGCGGCGTCTACTGCGGCGCCGTGGGCTACCTCGACGCGCGGGGGGGCGGTGACCTGAACCTGGCCATCCGCACGGCGTGGACCGCCTTGGGCGACGTGTACTACCAGGCAGGGGGGGGGATCGTGGCCGACTCGACGGCCGACGGGGAGTGGGCCGAGGTGGGCGTCAAGGCCCAGGCCTTCCTCGAGGCGTTGGCGGCCGGCGCGGGGCCGGAGGAGACGGGGCGCCGGTTCGGGTGACCGATCAGCCGAGGGCGCGACCGACCCAGCCGGGCGAGCGACCGACCCAGCCGAGCGGCGACCGACCCGGCCGAGCCGGCGACCGACTCAGCCGGGCGACCGACTCAGTTGAACGACGACTTCTCGGCGCGCCAGGGGCCACCGCCGCTGTCGTCGTCGTCGAAGCCCCACTTGCCGTCCAACTTGGTGGCGTCGCGCGAGATGCGCAGGTAGCCGCGCCCGCGGGCCGGCATGATCGCCGCGGCGGCGTTGCCCGCCTTGATCCACTCGATGCGGAGCAGATCACCCTCGATCGTGCCGCGGACGGTGCCGTTGTGATCGGGCCCGCGCGGATCCTCGTAGCTGCCGGTCACGGCCTTGCCCTGCTGCACGAGCTGCATGTCCCCAAACTCGCGGCTGTACCACTTGCCGCTCAGGTTCAGGCTCGGGATCGTGGGCCCTGGCACGATGTCGGGCTTGTCGGGCGCGGCGCTGCAGCCGGGCGCGAGCAGGGCCGCCCCCAGCGCGAGCGACGCGAGCAGGGACCAAAGGGACACGGGACGGCTCATGGAACCTCCTCCCAGGTGCGAGTTTCCCTCACTTAGTGGCAGGCGCACGCACACAAATCAAGAACGGGGCGCGCCTGCACCGGCCCGGGCCGCCTCCAACAGCGCGGCCACCAGCCGATGGTGCAGCCGATGACCCGCCCGGAAGGCCAGGACGCGAGCCTGGATCGGCCGACCCAAGAGCGCCAGATCACCCAGTAAATCCAGCCACTTGTGACGCGCTGGCTCATCGTCGAAGCGTAGGCCCCCGGGGTTCATGGGCAAGCCCCGGTCGTCGAACACGACGGTGTTGGCCAGGGCCGCGCCGCGGGCCACGCCCGCCGCCTCGAGCCGCGCCCGGTCGCGCAGGAAGCCGAAGGTCCGGGCTGGGGCGACGGCCGCGAAGGCACCCAGCGTGGCGTCGAAGCGTTGCCTCCCCAGGCCACGGAAGGCGACGTCGACCCCCAGCGAGGTCGTGGCGGAGGGCTCGGCGCGCACCCAGCGGTCGCCCTCACGCACCGTCACCACCTCGGTGACCACCAAGGGCGCGCTCTCGCCCTCGTGGCTGCAGAGCGCCAGACCGTCCCGATAAGGCGCGCAGCTGCCGTCGAGGATCGGCACCTCGCCGCCGTCGACCGTGACCTCGCAGTCGTCCACGCCCAGGCCTGCCAGGGCCGCCAGCAGGTGCTCCACCATGCGCACCGGCCCCTTGGGGGTCTGGAGCGTCGTCGCCCAGGCGCCGTCGATCACCGCGTCCAGCGTGGCCTCACGTCCGTTGATCCGACGCCCCCGCCCCGCCGCAGCGGGGGCGATCAGCACCTTGCAGGGCAGGCCGCCATGCAGGCCTCGCCCGCTCCACCCACGCTCGTCTCGCACCGTCGTCCTCATTGCACCTCCGCCGGGGCCGCTGGCACGATGGTGCCCCCACGCCGGCTCCAGGCAAAGACCATGCTCTCACGGCTGCTCGCCATGCTGCTTTTCGTCCTGGCCCTACCCGCTTGTGAGGCCACCGACGATGCCGCCGAGCCCGACGCCTCCACGGCGCCGTCGAGCTGTGACGAGCCCGCGACCCAGCGCGTCGAGACCTTCGACATCTTCACCTACGAGGCCAGCCGGCCGGACGATGGCGGCCCCGGCGCGTGCTCGCGAGCGGGCGTGCCGGCGTGGGGCACGGTCACCTGGGACGCCGCGGACGCGGCCTGCGACGCGATCGGGTGGCGCCTTTGCACGTCGGCGGAACTTCTGCGGGCCTGCGGGGGTCCGAGCGGAACGATGTACACCTGGGGCGCCAACTTCGTGGGTGGTCTCTGCAACCTGCGCGAGGCCTACGTGGCGCCCGGCGGCGAAGGCCGCGCCAGCGCAGCCCCCACCGGCGCCTTCCCCGAGTGCCGGAGCGCCGAGGGCATCTACGACCTCACCGGCAACCTCTGGGAGTGGGCCGCCGATCCGCCGCCCGGCGACCCCGGGGGCCACGCCTACCAGGGCGCGGGGTGGAAGACGATCGCCCAGCTCCACCACGACGAGAGCCAGGCTTGCGCGCAGCAGACGGCGCTCGTCGCCGCCTTCGCCGCCACCTACGCCGACGATCACGTCGGCTTCCGCTGCTGTCGCGATGCGCCCTGAGCCCCCGCCGTCGGGCGACGGCAGCGTGCAGTTCCAGCCGCGGTGGCTGCTGCTGCTGCTGTCGATCGTGGTCCTGGTGCTCCTGCGCAACGACCGCTTGGCGCTGTCGCTCTACGTGGGCACGGTGGCGCTGGGATCGCTGAGTTGGCTGGTCGTGGTGCCGCGGCGCCTGGCCTTCGCCGAGCGTCGGTTCCAGCGCGAGGCCCTGCGGTGCCTGGCGAAGGGCGACTTCGCGCTGCTCGACGCGCTGGCCGGGCGGGAGTGGCTGCTGCGGCGCTTCGGGCGCAAGCACGTCATCCCCGACACGCTGGCGCTGGCGGCGGCGGCGCGCGGCGACCACGAGGGGGCTCGACGGTCCTGGCGCGAGGCGCTCGACCACGCGCCCCCCGAGGAGCGAGTGCGCATCGAGCTGAACCTGGCCGGCGAGGAGATGGCGGTGGGCCAGCTCGACGCGGCGGAGGGCCGCTACCGGTCGGTGCTGGCGCGGCGGCCCGACCAGAGCCTGGCGCTGGGCAACCTGGGGCGCATCCTGCTGCGCAAGGGTGAGGAGCTCCGCGAGGCCGCCGCGCTGCTGGCGCGGGCCGCCCCGCTGGCCGATCCGGGTGAGGCCGCCGAGCTGCGCGTGCTGGCCGCGGAGGCCTTGGCGCGGGGCGGAGATCCCGGTTGGCGCGCGGCGTGGGAGGCCGCCCGCGAGGCCGGCGCCGAGCCCACCGAGTTGGAGCGCGTGACGCGGATCGGCGCCCGCTGAGTCGGGCGCGGCCCATCACGTTCGCCGATCACGGCCGATCACGCGGACGCACGGCGCTCACTTCAACCTGCTGAATCTCTTTGGCTTTTGTCGTTGGCACGGTCTTCGCTCAGGGGCTGCGCCGACTTCGAACCAGGAGACGCCCCATGAAGCACCCCAAGCACCTCACGCGCACCTTCGGCCTCCTCGCGGTGGCCGCCCTCGCCTCGGCCTGCGCCGACGGCGGCCCCGACACGGCCCCCGGCGTCGAGACCGACCCGCCGGTCTTCGCCGGGATCGGCGTCAAGGCCGACGGCTTCGCCCTCGTGCCCGACGGCTACGACGCGCAGGCCATCCTGCGGGTGGCCAACACGCTGTCCAAGGCCCAGCTCGACGACGACGTCGCCCTCGACGCGCGCGCCGCCCGCAACATCGCGGACACGCGCGCCGCCAGCGGCGCGTTCGAGGACGTCATCGCCCTCGACGACGTGCCCTACGTCGGCCAGAAGGCCTTCAGCCAGATGCTGAGCTACGCCGAGCGGCAGGGTTGGATCGGCTCCTGCGGCGACGGCGTGATCAACGGCCGCGAGCTCTGCGACGGCGGCGCGGGCTGCTCCGACGCGTGCGGCGCGGACGCCGAGGCCGGGCCGACGGGGGTCTTCGTCATGGGTGTCGAGGAGGGCAGCTACGCGGCCCTCGGCATCCTGGAGGCCGCCAACACGCTGGACCTCGCGGAGCTCGACGACGACGTCGGGCTCGACGCGCGGGCCGCGCGGGCCATCGACGCGGGTCGCCCCTACGCCAGCCTCGCGGCGCTCGACGGCGCGTCCTATGTGGGTGAGCGGGCCTTCGCCCAGCTGGGCGCCTACGCCGCCGAGAAGGGCTTGGTCCCGGCCTGCGGCGACGGCGTCGTGCAGGGCGGCCTCGAGAGCTGCGACGACGGCAACACCGCCGACGGCGACGGGTGCGCGGCCAACTGCGGCAGCGAGGCGGGCGAGCCTCCGCCCGACGGCGGCTACGACACGCCGCTCGTGCTGGGCGTGCACGAGGGCACCTACGCGGCCTTCGGCATCCTGCGGGCCGCCAACCAGAGCGACCTGACGACGCTGGACCAGGCGATCGGCCTCGACGTGCGCGCCGCCAAGTCGATCTTCTACGGCCGTCAGTCCAACGGTGAGTTCGCGAGCCTCGCCGATCTCGACGCCAGCGCCTATGTCGGCCAGGCGGCCTTCGATCGTCTGCTGGCGCACGCCGAGGCCAACGACCTGCTCCCGAGCTGCGGCGACGGCATGGTGCAGCCGGTCGAGGAGGCCTGTGACGGCACGGCCGGCTGCGACGCCCAGTGCGAGCGCACCTTCCACTGCGGCGACGGCGTGGTCGAGGTGGGCGAGCAGTGCGACGACGACAACGGCGACGACAACGACGGCTGCAGCGCGCTGTGCCAGTGGGAGATCGCCCGCTCGGACGGCAGCAACCGCACCGTCGGGACCGCCCTCGAGATCGGCAGCTACACGCACTTCGCCGGCAACTTCTCGGCGCGGTCGGGGCACCACTATTGGAAGTTCACCCTCGCGCAGCCCTCGCAGGTGAAGATCGACATCATGGCGAACAACCGCAACCAGCCGATCACCCGCGCCGAGTTCGAGGCCGGGCAGGTGGGCAACGCGCCCAACCAGGGCGACGCCTGGAGCATCCGCGAGGTCGGCGTCCCCGGCGCCTTCCACCAGAACATCGCGTTCTGGAACTGGTACTGGGACAACAACTGCAGCTCCAGCGGCTGCAGCCGCCCCGACTACACCTCCGTCCAGAAGTACACCCGCCTCACGGGCGCCGACGCGACCTTCGACCTGAGCCCCGGCACCTACTACATCGGCTTCGACACCGGCGCCGGCAACTCGAACTACAGCCCGTCGATCAGCTACGTGACGCGCATCGACATCGAGGCCCGGGGCGACGTCTGCGGCAACGGGCTGACGGGCGTGGGCGAGGCCTGCGACGACGGCAACGCCCTCGACGGGGACGGCTGCAGCCGCGTCTGCGACCTGGAGGCCCGCAACGAGGTCGAGTCGAACAACACGCAAGCCACCGCCAACCCGATCGACGCCTTCCGCTTGGTGAACGGCGCGAACACCGCGGGCGACGAGGACTGGTTCGTGATGAGGGTCGAGCGCGGTTTCCTGGACGCGGCCTTCACCCGGTGCACCTTCGACGCCACCTTCGACCTGTACGACGACGCCGGCGCGCTCGTGGCCAGCGATGACGACGGTGCGGGCGACTACTGCCCCGCCTTGTCCCTCGAGGGCCTGAGCGACGGGTACTACGCGCTGCGCGTGCGCCACGCCGATGCTCGCATCGCCGGTGGGTCCTACCAACTCGACCTGCAGCGCTGACGAGGGTGGGCTGACGAGGGTGGGCTGACGAGGGTGGGCTGACCCCCCTGCCCTCACACCAGCGTGTTCAGGTGCGCGCCCCCGGTGGCCTCGAGCTCTGCGCCGGTGACGGCGCTCGCTGGACCCGAGCACAAGAAGACGATGGGCGCCGCGCACTCGGCCGGCGTGGGGATGCGGCGGGTCGCGGTGGCCCGCGTCAGCCGGTCGCGCGCCTCGGCCGAGCCACCCAGGCGCAGCGCCAGCCGCTCGGTGTCGACGAAGCTCAGGGTCACCACGTTGGCGGTGATGCCGTAGCGGCCGTAGTCCGCGGCCACGCCGCGCGCCAACCCCAACAACCCTGCCTTGGCCGCCGCGTAGGCGGTGCCGCCGCGCACGCCGCCGCGCGCCGCCAAGCTGCCGACCAGCACCACGCGACCGTGCGCCGCCAGCATCATGCCGGGCAGCAGGCGTTGAACGAGCGCCGCCGGCGCGACGAGATCCAGGTCCAGCACCCGGCGCAGCTCGGCGGGAGGCACGGTGTGCAACCGGGCGGGCGTGAAGAAGGACGCGGCGCTCCAGACCAGGATGGTGGGCGGGCCGAGCGTCGCTTCGATCACGCCCAGCGCGGCCGTCACGGCGCGCTCGTCGGTGAGATCGGCCGGCACCGCCGTGGCCTCACCCCCGGCCGCCCGGACGGCCTGAGCGGTCACCTCGAGCTCGGCGAGGGTGCGCGCGACGAGCGCGACGCGCGCACCCTCGGTCCCCAGCGCGACCGCCACCGCGCGCCCGAGGCCGCGCCCCGCGCCGGCCACCAGCGCCACCTTGCCTGCGAGCCCGAGCTGCATGCGGCCATGCTCGACGCGGTCGCCCGGGATTGCAACCGCGCGGGACGCCGTGCGCGCGAGCGGGCCGGCACGGCGGGTGCGCCGAGATGACCGCTGGGGGTCGCGCCGCCTGGGCGCACCGCCTACTATCCGACCATGCCTCCGATTCGTATCGGCCCCATCGCGGGCGTCGGCATCCTGGGCGCGGGCACGGCCTTCCCGCCCCGGTGCTACGACAACGCCGCCGCGCTGAGCCTGTTGCCGGGCGCCGAGCAGCGCAGCGCCGACCAGTTGGCCTTCGCCGCGGCCGGCCTCACCCGGAGCCTGGGCCTGCGGGCGCGCGCCTGGGCCCACGCCGTCGGGCAGCCCCTCGATCACGCGACCGAGCGTACGACCCTCGACCTCGCGATCGAGGCCGGGCGGGCCGCCCTCGCCGACGCGCGCGTCGACGCCGCCGACCTGGGCCTGATCCTGGTCGCCACGTCCACGCCGCACCGCATGACCTCGACGCTCGCCGTGCCGCTCGGCGCCGCGCTCGGCGCGTCGGCGGCCTGCATGGACACGCGCACCGGGTGCTCGGGCGCGCTCTTCGCGCTCGGGACGGCGGCGCTCTTCGTCGGGGCCGGCGCCGGTCCCACCCTGATCGTCGGCACCGAGACCTTCTCCAAGGTGGTGCCGCCGACGCACAAGATGGGCGTGCTGTCGCTGGGCGACGGGGCCGGGGCGCTGGTCGTCGGCCCCAAGCAGGGCGCCGCGCTCCTGGGGCTCTTCCTGCGCAGCGACGGCAGCCTGGGCGACCTCATCGGCACCCGCGGCCCGCTGCCGCCCGCTCCCGAGGCCATCGACGCGGGTGGCTACCAGCTCAGCGGCGAGCCGGACGCCCTGGCCGCGGCCCTGCCCGACCGCTACGTCGAGGCGATGCGCGCCGCCCTCGACACCGCGGGGCTCGCCGCGGCCGACCTGGACGCCTACGTGCCCCACCAGACCAGCGTGCCGCTCATCGAGGGGGTCGCCGAGCGCCTGGGCGTCCCGACGGCGCGCGTCTGGACCGACGGCGTGGGCGCCCACGCCAACATCGGCGCGGCGGGCTGGGTGGTCGGCCTCGCCGAGGCACGCGCGGCCGGGCGCTTGCGCGAGGGCGCGCTCGTCGGCCTGGCCTCGGTGGGCGGCGGCATGTCCTG
>CALBMW010000038.1 GCA_937896275.1 uncultured Myxococcales bacterium | reverse complement strand
TCCCGGTTGTCATCACCGTGTTCGCGGATCGTTCCTTCACGTTCATCACGAAGACGCCGCCGGCGGCCGTGCTGCTGTTGAAGGCCGCCAAGGTCGAGAAGGGCTCAGGCGAACCCAACAAGATCAAGGTGGGCACCGTGACGGCGGCGCAGGTGCGCGAGATCGCGGTGGTGAAGCTGCCCGACCTCAACACCGACAGCATCGATTCGGCCTATCGGAGCGTCGCCGGCACGGCACGGTCGATGGGGCTCATCATTCAGGGCTGACCGCGTGTCGGCCTGCAAAACCCCTGGGAGCGTGCAGTGCACGCGATGAACCAGGGTCGCCCGAGAGGACGTGTTTCATGACCCAGCGTGGCAAGAACTATCGCGCCATGAGCGCCCAGTTCGACCGCACCCAGCAGTACGAGGTGCCGATGGCGCTCGAGCTGCTCAAGAAGCTCAGCTTCGCGAAGTTCGACCAGACGGTCGAGGTCGCGGTCAACCTGGGCGTCAACCCCCGTCACGCCGACCAGATGGTCCGTGGCGCCGTGGTCTTCCCGCATGGGCTGGGCCGCAGCGTTCGGGTCGCGGTGTTCGCCAAGGGCGACAAGGCGCGCGAGGCAGAAGAGGCCGGCGCCGACGTCGTGGGCGGCGAGGAGTTGGTCAACAAGATCAAGGACGAGGGCTGGTTGGAGTTCGACAAGGCCATCGCGACGCCCGACATGATGGGCCTCGTGGGCCGCATCGGCCGCATCCTCGGCCCGCGGAGCCTGATGCCGAACCCGAAGGTCGGCACCGTGACCTTCGACGTGGCCAAGGCCATCGCCGAGATGAAGGCCGGCCGCGTGGAGTTCCGCGTGGACAAGGCCGGCATCGTGCACGCGCCCATCGGCAAGCTCTCGTTCGACACGGACAAGCTCGAGGGCAACCTCATGGCGCTCATCGAGACGCTCGTACGCCTTCGGCCCTCGACGGCCAAGGGCATCTACATGAAGACGGCCACCCTGAGCTCGACCATGGGCCCGGGGCTCCGGCTGGACGCGGTCGGCCTGCAGACCGCGGGCACCGTGTGAACATCGAGGATTCGCCCAACGGCGGGTCCGACTTGGTTTGGAGACATCGGCCGATCGGCCTGAGACAGCGGGTGCGGAAACGCGTAATGCCCTCGGGCGCCCGCCGAGGCGGGGTCGGGCTGTTCGTCAGACAGCACCCCCCGCAGCAACCCGCGCTTCGGCGCAGAGGCGGGCGGCCTGGGAGCACAAGGGGGTAGAACGCATTGAACCGTGCCGACAAATCAGAGGTCATCGAGCGCCTCCGCGCACAGCTGGCCGGCGTGCCGGCGGTGATCGTGGCGGACTTCAAGGGGTTGAACGTCGGGCTGGCCACGCGGCTGCGCGCGGAGTTCCGCAAGGCCGACGTGCACTATGAGGTTGTGAAGAACACCCTCGTGCGGGCGGCCGTCGCCGGAACGTCCAAGGAGAGCATGGGGAGCCTCATCCGGGGCAACTCCGCCATCGCCTTCCATCAGGACGATCCGACGGCGCCGGCCAAGGTGCTCTACGACTTCCTCAAGGGGACCGACAAGCTCACTGTCCGGGGCGCATGGCTGGACGGTCAGCTGCTCGACGACAAGGCGGTCACCGCCCTGGCGAAGTTGCCAGGACGGGACGAGCTGCGCGGCAAGCTGCTGAGCGTGTTCCTCGGGGTGCCCACGAAGTTCGTGCGCACGCTGATCGCCGGTCCGCAGACCTTTCTACAGGTCCTGCAGGCCCGCGCGCAGCAACTCGAAGGCGAGTAGAAGAAGCTGTCTCACGAAACTGACCGCGCGCCCGTTGGTCCGAAAAGGGCACGGCGCGCGCCGAATGGAGTTGAAGAATGAGCGATCTGACCAAGGACCAGGTCATCGACTGGCTGAGCAACCTGACCGTTCTCCAGATCTCGGAGATCACCAAGGAGCTCGAGGGCAAGTGGGGCGTCAGCGCCGCCTCCGCCGTGGCCGCCGCGGCGCCCGCCGGTGATGCGGCCGCCGTCCAGCAGGAAGAGCAGACCGAGTTCGACGTGATCCTGACGAGCTCCGGGGCCAAGAAGATCCAGGTCATCAAGGTCGTGCGCGAGCTGACGGGCCTCGGCCTCAAGGAGGCCAAGGACCTCGTCGATGGCGCACCC
Source organism: uncultured Myxococcales bacterium (assembly GCA_937896275.1). Classification (GTDB taxonomy): domain Bacteria; phylum Myxococcota_A; class Bradymonadia; order UBA7976; family UBA1532; genus JACKDN01. The sequence continues at coordinate 2,803 of CALBMW010000038.1, read as the reverse complement.
AAGGCCGTCAAGGAGGCCGTGTCCAAGGACGAGGCCGCCGCGGTCAAGGCCAAGATCGAAGAGGCGGGCGGGTCCGTCGACGTCAAGTAGTTCCGGAAACCGCCGGGGCGAGGCCGTGCGAGCGGTCCTCGCAGAAACGGGTTGCGTCATCGCGCCAAAGTGCGCGATGACGCCGTTTTGCTTTGTGCGCGGGCGTGTTGCGCTCCGTTGCCGCGCTCACCCGTGGGCGACGGGCGCGGTGCTCGTGGTCGCGGTGCTCGAAATTGCAGTGATCGAGCTTGCCCGCGCATCAGGCGCCGCTGGGACCCGGACCTTGACCGGACGGGCCCATGGCACCTTCGGATTCTTCCGAACTCCCTGCTCTGAGAGGAGCGTTCATGGCGTCGGTCGTGCAGAAGAACTTTCGGATCCGCAACAGCTTCGGCCAGATCCGGAAGGTCATCGACATCCCCAACCTCATCGACATCCAGAAGCAGAGCTACGTGAAGTTTCTGCAAATGGACGTCCCTGCCGACGAGCGCGAGGACATCGGCCTACAGGGCGTCTTCAAGAGCGTCTTCCCGATCAAGGACTTCAACGAGACCTGTTCGCTGGAGTTCGTGTCGTACCACCTCGAGAAGCCCAAGTACGACGTCGAGGAGTGCCACCAGCGCGGCATGACCTTCGCGGCGCCCCTCAAGGTCGTGATTCGGCTCGTGGTCTGGGACAAGGGCGAGGATGGCGCCATCCCGTCGATCCGCGACGTGAAGGAGCAGGAGGTCTACTTCGGTGAGATCCCGCTCCAGACCGAGGACGGCACCTTCATCATCAACGGCACCGAGCGCGTTGTGGTGTCGCAGCTGCACCGGTCACCGGGCGCGTTCTTCGACCACGACAAGGGCAAGACCCACTCGTCGGGCAAGCTGCTCTTCTCGGCGCGGGTGATCCCCTACCGGGGCTCGTGGCTCGACTTCGAGTTCGACGCGAAGGACATCCTGCACGTCCGGATCGACCGCCGCCGCAAGCTGCCGGCGACCGTCCTCCTGCGGGCGCTGGGGTACTCGACCGAGGAGCTGCTCGACGAGTTCTACCAGAAGGAGACGGTCTTCATCGGCGCCGAGGGCAACGACACCCTCTCGCGGCGTCCGCAGGACATGCGGATGCTCCTGACCCAGAAGGCCAGCCTCGAAGTGAGCTCGGACGCGGGCGAGGTGCTCGTCCGCAAGAACCGCAAGTACACCCACTCGGCGCTGCGCAAGATGGCGGCCGCAGGGGTGGACCGCGTGCCTGCGCTGCTCGAGGAGATCGTCGGTACGGTCGTCGCTCGCGACGTGGTCGACATGGAGACAGGCGAGATCGTCCTCGAGTGCAACGAGGAGATCACCGAGGCCAAGATCGCCGAGCTCCGCGAGCACGGGATGCACGAGGTCGAGACGATCTTCATCGACAACCTCAACGCCGGGCCCTACCTGCGCAAGACGCTGATCGTCGACAAGATCGAGACGCCCGACGAGGCGGTGCTCGAGATCTACAAGCGCCTTCGGCCGGGTGATCCGCCGACCCTCGAGACCGCGTACAACCTGTTCAATAACCTGTTCTTCAACCCGGAGCGCTACGATCTGAGCAAGGTCGGCCGCCTGAAGTTGAACCACAAGTTCCGCATCAATGAGCCCCTCGACAACGCCGTGCTGACCAAGCGCGACATCATCGAGGTCGTCCGTTATCTCGTCGCGCTGCGCGACGGCAAGGGCGAGCTCAGCACCACGCGCGATGACGGCACCGAGGTCGAGATTCCCGTCAAGATCGACGACATCGACCACCTCGGCAACCGCCGGGTCCGTGCGGTCGGCGAGCTGATGGAGAACCAGTACCGCATCGGTCTCGTGCGGATGGAGCGCGCCATCAAGGAGCGCATGAGCATGTCTCAGGAGATCGAGACGCTCATGCCGCACGACCTGATCAACGCCAAGCCCGTCTCGGCGGTGGTCAAGGAGTACTTCGGGTCGAGCCAGCTCTCGCAGTTCATGGATCAGACCAACCCGCTGAGCGAGGTCACGCACAAGCGTCGCCTCTCGGCCCTCGGGCCGGGCGGTCTGACGCGAGAGCGCGCCGGCTTCGAGGTGCGCGACGTTCACACCACGCACTATGGCCGCATCTGCCCGATCGAGACCCCCGAGGGTCCGAACATCGGCCTCATCGCGTCGCTGTCGACCTATGCGCGGGTGAACAACTACGGCTTCATCGAGACGCCGTACCGCTCCGCGACGGAGGGTCGCGTTTCGGCCGACGAGCCGCGCTTCTATTCGGCCCTCGAGGAAGAGGGCCACATGATCGCCCAGGCGAACGCGCCGCTCGACGATGGCAACGCCTTCTCCGAGGCGAGCGTGTCGGCGCGCCAGTCGGGCGACTTCGTGATCGTCCCGCCCGACCGCATCGACCTGATGGACGTGAGCCCGAACCAGTTGGTCTCCGTCGCCGCGTCGCTGATCCCGTTCCTCGAGAACGACGACGCGAACCGCGCGCTCATGGGCTCCAACATGCAGCGCCAGGCGGTCCCGCTGCTCGTGACCGAGGCCCCCCTCGTGGGCACCGGGATCGAGTCGGTGGTCGCGCGCGACTCCGGCGTCACCTCGGTGGCCAAGCACGACGGCGTGGTGGAGTCAGTCGACGCGACCCGCATCGTGGTGAAGGTCGACAGCGACGACATTTCGGTCAAGCCGGATATCTACAGTCTGCTCAAGTTCCGGCGGTCGAACCAGAACACCTGCATCAACCAGAAGCCCATCGTCGAGAAGGGGGATCGGGTCCGCAAGGGCGACGTGAT
>CALBMW010000037.1 GCA_937896275.1 uncultured Myxococcales bacterium | reverse complement strand
TGGGCGGTGAGCCCGCGATGGGCGGTGAGCCCGGCATGGGCGGGCAGGGCGGTGAGCCCGCGATGGGCGGAGAGCCCGGCATGGGCGGCGTGGGCGGCGCGCCCGGCCCCGCGTGCGGCGACGGCGCCCTCGACGCCGGCGAGACCTGCGATGACGGCAACACCGATCCCGACGACGGCTGCGACGCGGCGTGCCTGCTCGAGTGTGGCAACGGCGCGCTCGACGGCGTCGAGGCCTGCGATGACGGCAACACCGATCCCGACGACGGCTGCGACGCGGCGTGCCTGCTCGAGTGCGGCAACGGCGCCCTCGACGGCGTCGAGGCCTGCGACGACGGCAACATCGACGCCGGCGACGGCTGCACGGCCGACTGCGCCATCGAGCCCGGCTGCGGCAACGCCGTGCTCGAGGCGGACGAAGGCTGCGACGACGGCAACGCCGATCCCGGCGACGGCTGCGACGCCTTCTGCGCGCTGGAGCCCTTCTGCGGCGATGGCGCGCTGGATCCGGGTGAGGAGTGCGACGACGGCGGCAACGGCGCCGGCGACGGCTGTGATCCCGCGTGCCGCGTAGAGGCCCTCGATCTGGGCGCGGGCGGATCGGCCGACGGCCGCGTGGCGCCCGACGGCTTCGCGCGCTACCGCGTCACGCTCGACGGCCCCGCCCGGCTCATCGCCACCACCACCGACGCGTCGGGCCAGGGCTGCCCGGGCGACACCCTGCTGGCGCTCTCGGCGCTCGACGGCGGCGGCTCCCGCGCCTTGCTGCAGGTGGACGACGACGGCGGCGTGGGCCTGTGCGCCCGCATCGAGCGCGACCTGCCCGCGGGCGCCTACGAGCTCGAGGTCACCACCTTCGGCGTCGACGTCGCCTACCGCCTGCTGGTCGTGGTCGAGCGCTGCGGCAATGGCATCCTCGACCCGGACGAGGCCTGCGACGACGCCAACCGCGTCGACGGCGACGGCTGCACCGCCTGCGCGATGGATCCGACCTGCGGCGACGGCGTGCGCGAAGGCGCCGAGGCCTGCGACGACGCCAACACCGATCCCGGGGACGGCTGCAGCCCTCGTTGCACCATCGAGCCGGCGTGCGGCGACGGCCACGTCGATCTCGGCGAGGACTGCGACGACGGCAACCGCGTGCCCGACGACGGCTGCTCCTTCGCCTGCCAGGCCGAGGTGATCGATCTCGGCAACGGCGGCACGGTGTCGGCGGGCCGCGTGCGCCTCGAGGATCAGCTCTTCCTCTTTCAGGTCAACGACATCGCGCTCGCCGAGGTCTTCGTCTCCGACTGCCCCGGCCCGGTGAGCGCCACGCTGAACGAGTTGGGGGACGGCGAGCCCTTGCTGCTCGACCAGGGCTCAGGCCGCCCACCGGCCGCGGTGTGCCTGGCGCTGCAGGCCGAGGTCTTCCCGGGCGCGCACGGCGTCACTGTGCGTGCCCCGCGCGGCCCCGACGGCGTGATGCTGCCCTACACCCTGACCGTGCGCGTGCGGCCCCTCGTCGATCCCGGCGACCGCTGCGACGCCGACGCCGTCTTCGACGTCTGCGCCCCCGGCTTCTACTGCGGCGCCGGCGGCCGCTGCGTCGCGCCCACCTGCGGCGACGGGGCGCTCGAGCCGGGCGAGGCCTGCGACGACGGGGGCCGCGTGCCGGGCGACGGCTGCAGCGTCAACTGCGCGCTCGAGGCCGTCTGCGGCAACGCGCGGCTCGATCCGGACGAGGCGTGTGACGACGGCGACCTCGATCCGGGGGACGGGTGCGACGCCGCGTGCGAGGTCGAGACGCGCGACCTGCCGGCTCTGGCCGCGGCCTTGCCCGCCGGCGTGCGGGCGAGCCGCTATGCCTTCAGCCTCGCGGCCGACAGCATCTTCACGCTCGAGGTGCAGGGGGCGTTCTGTCCCGACGCGCCGGTGCTGCGGGGCGAGATCCGGTCCGCCGGGGGCGGCGTGGCGGTGGCCTTCGAGGGGCCCTGCCCGGCGCGCGAGGGGCAACTGCCGCCGGGCGACTACGTGCTCGAGATCCTCCGCGATCCCGAGGCCCCGCCGGCCAGCGTTCGCCTGACCTTCGCGGCGCTTCGCGACTTCGGTGAGGCCTGCGCGCCCGGTGATCTGTGCCCCGGCGGCACCTGCCTCGATGACGTCTGCCTGCCGGCGGCCTGCGGCAACGGCGCCCTCGAAGGTGCCGAGGAGTGCGACGACGGCAACGGCGACGCGGGTGACGGGTGCGACTTCCGCTGCGTCGTCGAGAGCACTGACATCAGCGAGCCGGGCGACTACGCGGGCGCGATCGGCGCCGCTGAGTTCGACCGTTTTCACTTCAACCTGATCGCGCCCACCGAGGTGCGGCTCGAGATCACGGACGGCGGCGGCGGCTGCCCGGGCCCGGCACGCCTCGAGGTGGGCGCGTCGGCGATGGGCGGCGGGCTCGACGAGGTGTGGGGGGCGAGCGAGGGCGGCGGCGCCGACGGGTGCCCGGTGCTGAAGGCCGCGCTCCCCGCCGGGACGTGGCGCCTGTTCGCGCGACCCGTGGGCGGCGCGGCCTTCCCGGCCTACGTCCTGCGCGTGCGTCACCGCTCGCCCGCGGTCTGCGGCGACGGCGTCCTGGGCCCCCGCGAGACCTGTGATGACGGCAACCTCGACGAGGGCGACGGCTGCGACGCTGCGTGCCAGCGGGAGCCCACCTGCGGCGACGGCGTCGCCGAGGGCGCCGAGACCTGCGACGACGGCAACACCGACGCCGGCGACGGCTGCGACGACACTTGTCGGACCGAGGCGCCCGCGTGCGGCGACGGGCGGCTTGCCCAGGCCGAGGACTGCGACGACGGCAACCTCGACGCCGGCGACGGCTGCGACGCCTTGTGCCTCGTCGAGCCGATCGAGGTGCGCGCCTCGGGCTTCTTCCAGGTCGAGCTGAGCGATCGGCGGCGCGCCCTCTTCGATCTGCCCGTCGAGGCCAACACCAGCCTCGCCGTGCAGTTGGCCGGGTTGGGCGGCTGTCCGGCCGAGAGCCACCTGGTGCTCTCGCGCTTCGACGCGGCGCTGGGCGCGTACCTGCCGCTGCGCGCCATGGACGGGACCGCCAACGTCTGCGCCCTGATCGACCTCCCGCTGCAGGTGGGCGACTACCGCGTCGAGGCCAGCGCGCCCCTCGGCGCGACCTTCCTGGCCGACTTCGAGTTCTACGTCGCGTGCGGCAACGGCCTGCGCGAGGGCGACGAGCAGTGTGACGACGGCAACGCGCTCGACGGTGACGGCTGCTCGTCCCGCTGCACGATCGACTGCGGCAACGGCGTCATCGAGCCCGGCGAGAGCTGCGACGACCAGAACCGTCAGAGCGGCGACGGGTGCTCGTCCACCTGTGTCGACGAGTACGTCGACATCAGCGCGGGCGGCGCCTTCGCCGGCGGCTTCGCGCGCGGGCAGGGCAACTTCTTCCGCCTGACGCTCGCCCTGCCGGCGAACGTGCACCTCGAGACGCGCGGCCCGGGCGACGGCCCGTGCCCGGGTGACACGCTGGTCGCCTTGTTCCGCGCGACCGTGAACGGGCCGCTGCAGATCGCGCTGGACGACGACGGCGGGGACGGCGCTTGCTCGTTGCTGGCCCAGCCCCTCGAGGCCGGCGTCTACGAGGTTCAGGTCATCGGTGGGCTCGCGGGCGCCGCGCTCGCGGCCTACGAGCTGTTCGTCGATGTGCGCGGCGACTGCGGCAACAGCGTGGTCGAGGCGGGTGAGGCGTGCGACGACGGCAACACCCGCATCGGTGACGGCTGCGACGGCGCCTGCCAGATCGAGGAGGGGGCGGTGGGCGTCGACGTGAGCGGCGGAGGGTCCTTCGGCAGCCCGGGCTTCGCGGCGGGTCAGCAGGACGCCTATCGCATGAGCCTGGACCGCCCGGGGCGCATCATCGCGACGACCAGCGACGGCCTCGGCGGCTGCCCGGACGGCGTGGACACGGTGATGGCGCTGCTGCGCGAGGGCAACGTCGAGCCCATCACCATCGTGGACGACATCGGCGGCGGCAACCTGTGCTCGCGCATCGAGATCGACCTCACGCCGGGGGACTACACCTTCATCGTGATCGGCTTCGAGGGCGGCGCGGCGCCCGCCTACGTGTTCACGCTCGCCTTCGGCGACACCTGCGGCGACGGCGTGCTCGACGTGGCCGAGCAGTGCGATGACGGCAACCGCGACGGCGGCGACGGGTGCGACGCGCGCTGCCTGAACGACGCCGTCGACATCAGCGCGGGCGGCCGCTTCGCGGCGGGCTTCGGTGCCAACGGGGGCAATCGATTCCGTTTGCGGATTGGCGCGCCGACGACGGTCAACGTCGAGACCACCGGCGACGCGGGCTGCCCCGGCGACACGCTGATGACCGCGTTCGTCCTCGACCGCCGCAACCGCCGGGCCGACATCGGCACGGACGACGACGGCGGAACGGATCTGTGCTCCCTGCTGACCGGGCAGCTGCCCGCGGGGACCTATGAGTTCGAGGTGGTGGGCTTCCAGGGCGGCGCCGTGCCGGCCTATGTGCTGGCGGTGACGCTCGACGGACCCTGCGGCGATCGCCAGATCAACGCGGGCGAGACCTGCGACGACGGCAACGCGGCCGACGGCGATGGCTGCAGCGCGCAGTGCCAGAGCGAGATCGTCGACATCGCGGGGGGCGGCGTCTTCGAGGCCGGCTTCGGCCAGGGTCAGAACGACTTCTTCGCGTTCCGACTGCAACTGCCGGCCCAGGTGTTGCTGGTGGCGGGCAACGAGGCCGGGTGCCCCGGTCCAATGGACATGGAGCTGTACGTGCAAAACGCGGCGGGCACCTTCGACGGCGTGGCGCAGGGCACGCCGGGCAACGCGACCATCTGTTCAGCGCTCGAGGTCGACCTGCCGCCGGGCTTCTACCTGATCGTCACCGGCGGACCGGGGCCGGTCGATCCCTACACGCTCGAGGCCGAGTTCGGGGGCCAATGCGGTAACGGGGTGCTCGAGGTCGGCGAGACCTGCGACGACCAGAACGTCGACGCGGGGGACGGCTGCAGCGCGACGTGTCGGGTCGAGTACCCCGACGTGTCGGCGGGCGGGGCCTTCCCGCGGCCGGGCTTCGGCGCGGGCGAGTCGGATGAGCTCGAGTTCACGATCGGCGGCGACACGAGCGTCGAGATCTTCACCGGTGACGGCGACATCGGCTGCCCCGGCGACACGCTGCTGACCCTGCTCCTCGTGCAGCCGGACGGGCCGCTCGTCGAGCTGTCGACGGACGACGACGGGGGCGTGGGCTTCTGCTCGCGGCTCGCGCAGGACCTGCCGGCCGGCGACTACCGCGTTCGGGTGGACGCGTTCGGCGGCGTCGCGCTGCCGGCCTACACGTTGACCGTCAACCTGGCGCCGATCCTGTGATCGTGCGCCCGGCGACCCTCGCCGCGCTGTGGGCGACGCTCGTGGCGGCGAGCGCCTTCGCGGTGCCGCGCAAGCTCGCCGTGCTCGAGCTGCGCAACCGCGCCGAGTTGACGGCGCAGGAGGCCGACTACCTGACGGACCTGGTGCGGGGGGTGGCCGCGACGCTCCCCACCGAGGGCTGGTTCGTGATGACTCGCGAGAACATCGTCGCGGTGCTGCCGCCCGGCACCGATCTCGCGAAGTGCCTCGAGGACGCCTCGTGCGACGTCGAGGTGGGCCGCGCGCTGGGCGCGGACATGGCGGTGTTCGGCGACTTGGTGCGCTTCGGCGCTGAGATTCGGGTGAACCTCAAGCTCTACGACATCGCGGGCGGAGGGCGCCTGTTGGCCCAGGAGGCGGGGGGCGCGCCCTCGCTCGACGCGATCGAGGCGCCGGTGCGCGCGGCCGCGGGTACGCTCTTCGATCGCCTGCGGCCGAGTCGGCTGCCCCCCACCGCGGTGCCCGCGCCGGACGCCGGGCTCCCGGGCCGCGCGGCGCCAGGGCAGGTCGAGATCGTCGAGACGCTCGCGCGCCACACCGAGTCCATGCGGCGTTGCTACCGGCGAGCGCTGGACGCCGATCCGTCGCTGGCCGACGCCGCGAAGACGCTGCACTTCGACATCACCCCGGCCGGCACGGTGGAGCAGCTTCGCCTCGCGCCGCGCCACACCGACCTCGAGATGTGCCTCCGCCCGCTCGCGGTCGAGTGGCGCTTCCGTCCCTTCGGCGGCGCCGCGGTGCCCGTCGTATGGCCGCTGCGCTTCCGCGCGGAACCCTGACCGTCGGGTGCGCAACAGCCTCCTCGCCCTGGCCCTGACCGCGCTCGGCGCGCTCACCGGCGCGACGCCGCCGCGGACCATCGAGTGCGCCGACGACGATCCCACCGGCGCCTGCGCCGCGGTGGCGCCCCGCGTCGGCCACGAGCTCAGCGTGCTGCCCATCGCGTTCTATACACCCGAGACCAGCCTCGCCTTCGCGGCGGTCGCGGTCTGGGTGCACCGCGAGACCGAGGATCCCGCGGTGCGGGCCTCGAGCGCCCGGATCGGCGCCCTCTATACGCTGCGCAATCAGATCAGCACCGGCTTCGACGGCACGGTCGTGCTGGCGCAGGACACCTGGCGAGTCGATGTCCAGCTCGGGCTCAACCGTGACCACGAGGACTTCTACGGGGTGGGCAACGACACCCAGCCGGGCGACCGCGAGGTCTTCACAGCTTGGAACCCCGGTGTCCGCGTGAAGCTGCTGCGCCGCGTGATCGGCGATCTCTTCGTGGGACCCCAGATCGGCGCGCATGACTATCTGTACCAACGGCAAGCCACAGGCGGCCTGCTCGACACCGGCGCTGTGCGCGGGAGCGATGATCACCTCACGTCGGGCGTGGGCGCCGTGGTGCAGTGGGACGACCGCGACGATCCCTTCGCGCCGCGGCTCGGCGGCTACTATCAGCTCGACTTGACGGCCTTCGGGCCGTGGACGGGCAGCGATCACACCTACCTGCGCTGTGACCTCGACCTGAGGCGCTTCGTGGAGCTGCCGTGGCTGCACCACGTCGTCGCGGGGCGGGGCTATGTGTCCACGGGCGCCGGCGCCTACCCCTGGACGGCGATGCCGACCCTCGGGGGTGCCAACGGCGTTCGAGGCATCTACCGGCCGCGCTTCCGTGATCGGACGGCCACCTTCGTGGCGCTGGAGTATCGGGCGCCCCTGTTCTGGCGGCTGGGCGCGGTATTGTTCGGCGGCGTCGGCGAGGTCGGGCACGCGCTGTCTTCCTTGACGGTCGGCGGCCTGCATCCGGCGGGTGGAGGGGGGCTACGTTTCGCGCTCGCGCCGCCCGAGCGGGTGAACCTGACCTTCGACGTCGGCGTGGGGCCGAACGCCGAGGTCCGACCTTATGTGACGGTGGGGGAATCGTTTTGAGGGTATGCACACGTGATCCGTTGGGCGCTCGCCTGCTCGGCCTGACGCTCGCGGCGATGTCGCTGAGCGGGTGTCCGCGCGAGGACGGTACGGCCGCGCCGACGACGGTCGACGCCGGGGCGCCGGCGACGGGGTGGGTCGTGCGCGCGCACCCCTGCCAGGGCGGCCGCACCGATGCCTTGCTTTACGTGGGGGGTGACACCTTCTACGTGGGCTGCGGATCGGGGGCCGAGGGCCGCGGCCTGTGGCGCAGCGACGACGCCGGCTCGACCTGGGGCGCCGTCGAGGGCTTCGGCACCTGGCGCGTGAGCGATCTGTCGAGGGCGCCAGCCGGGGACCTCTTCGTGGCGGGGATCGACACCGCCAGCCGCGTGGCCGTGGCCCGCTACGCCCCCGAAGACGGAGCGGTCGATACCATCTGGATGAGAACGGATCAGGTCGACGAGAGCTTTCATGTCGGTCACTTCGCGCGCCTGGCCGATGGACGCGCGGTGGCCGAGTCATTGACCGGCGGCGGGCTGGTGGCGCGCGCCGCCGACGACGCACCGTGGGCGCCCGTGCGACCGTGGAGCAGCGACGGCGTGGGGCATCAGATCCTCGATCTGGCCGCGAGCGAGGATGCCTTCTTCGCGGTGGGCAGCACCATCATCGAGCCGCCCACGATCTTCGTGCCCGCGACGTCGGAGGCGGCGCTCTTCGATCCCGTGCGGCCCCTCGAGGACGTGCGCGGCGAGCTGTGGGCGCTGGCGCTCACCGACGACGGGCTGCTGGCCGTGGGCGTCGATCAGGACGCCGATCGCGCGCTGTTGCTGCAGAGCGGCCCCGAGCCGGGCGACGCCGCCGGCTGGCGGGCCGTGGACGTCACGCCGCTGATCGAGGGCAAGAGTTGGCTGCGTGGGGCCTGCGCGGCGGGCTCCGACCGCGTCGCCGTGGGAGAGCGTCAACCCCTCGGCCGCGGCACGGGGCGCGTCCTGCGGTCAGCGGACGCGGGTGCGACCTGGTTCGACGACTCACCAGCGGCCGACGCGGGGAGTTGGAGCCGCTGCGTGATAACCGACGACGGGAGGCTGGTGGTGGCCGGCGCCGACGGCGGCTTCGCGATCCGCGGGCTGTGAGTTCGGGGTGGGCGGTCTGGAGTGGGGCGGCGGTTCGGCGCGCTGGGTGAACGCGGGGAGCGTGGTGAGCCGGATGCCGGCCGACCGGCTCCGCGAGGGGCTGCGAGAACGGTGGGCCGGGGGCGCAAGTGGTAAGTGAGTATGTTCGACCCCAGGCTTCGGCCCGTACTCGTCATCCGTCTGGAAGAAGTGCCAGCGCGGAGGAAGTGCCCGGAAGAGGTGCCCGGCACCCAGCCGCACCCGGCCGCGCGCAGTCGAGGGCCGGGAGCCACGACGCTGGACGCGGCGCCCGTTTGCGGCCACGGCCACCGCCCGGGAGCTACGGGCAGCCCCCAGCGGCCACGACCAGGGGTCGAGACCCGTTACTTGACACTTGCCATGCCGCAGGTCCGACACCACACCCGAGGCCCGACGGGCAAGTGTCAAGTGGCGGGCCTTGACCCCGACGACCGTGCGCGCGGCAGCAGCCCCAGCTGGCACCCCGGCACTACGGGTGGCCCCGGCCGGCGCCCACGCACACACGCGGCGGCGAGCACGGTTGCGGCTCTCGCAGTTCCACCCTGGGGGGCCGGTGCTGCGACCGCGCCCGCGGTT
>CALBMW010000036.1 GCA_937896275.1 uncultured Myxococcales bacterium | reverse complement strand
GTTCACTCGCCGGACGCGCCGCTCCTCCCTGAGCCCGACCATCGCCCCCGCCCTGCGGGGCGGACTCGTGGTCACCCTGGCCGCCGCGCTGGTCGTCGCCGCGAGCGTCGGCGCCCTCGCCACCGACGCCGCGGACGCCGCGTCGCTCTTCGCCGCCTCGCTGCGCCAGGAGCAGCAGGGGCAGCCCCAGGCCGCGCTGGCTCCCATCAAGACGCTGCTGGCGCGCGACCAGGGCCACTACCTCGCGACGCTCCGGGCGGGCTGGCTCAGCTACAGCGCGGGGCTCTACGACGACGCGGTGCGCTACTACCGACAGGCCGCCTCGCTGGAGCCACGCGCCCTCGAACCGCGCCTGGGCCTGATGCTGCCCCTCATGGCCCTGGGTCGCTGGCGCGACGCCGAGGTGGTGGGCAAGGCCATCGTCACCGAAGACGGCCGGAGCTACCTCGCGCGCAGCCGCCTGTCGTTCATCTACTTCTCGCAGGGTCGCTACGCCCTCGCCGAGAGCGTCTACCGCGCGGTGCTCGACGACTACCCGTCCGACGCCGACATGCGCCTGGGGCTGGGCTGGACCCACGTGCGTCAGAACCGCGGCCGCGACGCGGAGAAGGCCTTTCGGCAAGTGCTGGAGGTGCAGCCCGAGAACGCCAGCGCCAGGCAGGGGCTGACCGCGCTCACGAAGATTTGAGGTGACGATGTGAGCTGACGATGTGAGCGCCACCACCCCACCGGCTCCTGATAGGCTGCCTGCCGCTGGTTCAGCGGAGGCATCTGGCGAGCCTGGGCGAGATGGCCGCCGTGCTGGCGCACGAGCTGCGCAACCCGCTCGCGTCGCTCAAGGGCCACGCGCAGCTGCTGGCGCGCATGCTCCCCACCGACGGCAAGGAGGCCCAGAAGGCCGATCGGGTGGTCGCCGAGGCGACGCGCATGGAGAGGCTGACGACCGATCTGCTGGACTTCGCCCGCAGCGCAGCGTTGCGGCGTGCGTCCGTCGACCCGACCGCCCTGCTGCGCGCCTCGGTCGAGGGCCTCGGCGCGGCGGTGGCGCTGGACGTCGACGCGGCGCCGGCGCGCTGGTCCCTCGACCCGCAACGCATGCGGCAGGCCCTCGACAACGTGCTGCGCAACGCCATCCAGGCGAGCCCCGAGGGTGTGGAGGCGCGCGCGCGGATCGCCGTGGAGCGCGGCCGCCTGGTCTTCGAGATCGAGGACGAGGGCCCGGGCATCGCGGAGGCGGAGCTCGAACAGATCTTCGCCCCCTTCCATACGCGGCGCGTCCGGGGCACCGGGCTCGGTCTGGCCGTGGCCCGTCGCGTCGTGGAGCAGCACGGCGGCACCATCATCGCGTCGAACCGCCCCGAAGGCGGCGCGCGCTTCGTCATCGAGGTCCCCGCGGGCGCGCCGGCGACGCCGGACCACGAGTCGAGGCCCCCCATCGAGACCCCACCGGACGGGAGCTGAGCCATGGCGCGCATCCTGGTCGCTGACGATGAGGAGGGCCTCCGTGAGTTCCTCCGTGAAGTCCTCGAGATCGATGGCCACGCCGTCGTCACGGCGCCCGACGGCGACGCCGCGGCGCGAGCCCTGGACGCCGAGGCATTCGACGTGCTCGTGACGGACCTCAAGATGCCGGGGCGCGATGGTCTGAGCCTGGTGCGCAAGGTCAAAGCCGAGCAGCCTGACGTCGAGGTGTTGGTGATGACCGCCTACGCGACCGTCGAGACGGCGGTCGAGGCCATGAAGCTGGGCGCCTTCGACTACCTGCAGAAGCCCATCCCCAGCCCGGACACGTTGCTGATGATGGTGTCGCGAGCGCTCGAGCGTCGACGCTTGCTGACCGACCGCGACCGCGCCGACCTCGACGCGCCCGCCACCCACCAGTTGAGTTGGGGCGACCCGGCGATGGCGTCGGTGGTCGACGGGCTGCGGCGGGTGGCGGGCACGCGCGCCACGGTGCTGCTCACGGGCGAGAGCGGCGTCGGCAAGGAGGTCGCGGCGCGGGCGCTGCACGCCTGGAGCGATCGCAAGGACGGCCCCTTCGTCGCGGTCAACTGCGCGGTGCTCGGCGAGAACCTGCTCGAGAGTGAGCTGTTCGGCCACGAGCGGGGCGCGTTCACGGGGGCCCACGCGCGCAAGCGAGGCCGCGTGGAGTTGGCGGCGGGCGGCACCTTCTTCCTCGACGAGGTGGGCGAGATGTCGCCCCCGTTGCAGGCCAAGCTGCTGCGGGTGCTGCAGGAGCGGACCTACGAGCGCGTGGGCGGGGAGCGAACGCTGCAGGCCGACGTGCGTTGGGTGGCCGCCACCAACCGCGACCTGTTGCGGCTGATCGACGAGGGCGCGTTTCGCGAGGACCTGTACCATCGCCTCGCGGTCTTCCCGATCCACCTGCCTCCGCTGCGCGAGCGGCGGCGCGACATCGTGCCCCTGGCCCAAGCCCTGCTGATCGGCGTCGGCCGCGATCTGGGTCTGCGCAGCCTGACGCTCACGGCCGACGCCGAGGCGGCCCTCAGCGCGGGGGACTGGCGCGGCAACGTGCGGGCGCTGCGCAACGCCCTCGAGCGCGCCGCGATCCTGGCCAACGGCGGCCGCATCGATGCGGCCCTGGTGATGGCGGGCCCGGTGGGCAGGGAGCCGGCGGCGGCGGCTGGGGTCGACGGGACGCTCGAGGAGGTCGAGCGCCGAGCCATCCTGGCTGCGCTCGAGGCGGTGGACGGAAATCGGCGCAAGGCCGCGGATCAACTGGGGATTGGTCTGCGGACGCTGTACGAGAAGCTGAAGCGGTACGAGGTGGGGTGAGGGGGGCGTGCGGAGAGCCGGAGAGCCGTCCCAGGGGTGCCCGCCGGCCCTGCCGGACTCGACCGTCTTGCCACGAGCGTTCAGCCCGACCAATCCACGGGATCAGTCCGGCCAACCACGGGGTCGCCCGGGCCTTGCCGATCCTCGGCGCGCGCTGGCCACGCGCTCGCTCAGCCCCGTTCGAGGCGCTCGCGGCTCGTCGGCGCGTGTGGGCGAATGACCCGCCCGGTGGGGCCACGCGATCAGGGCAGGTCGATCTTCATCAGGAAGATGTCGCCGTCGGGCGCCACGCCCTCGTTGCCAAGGAGGGTCTGCACGGTGATCGTGCCGCGCTTGGGATCGCAGCGCACGAAGGCGCCGATGTCGGGCACGCGCGAGCAGACCTCGCGGTTGGGCCCGGCGCCGCAGGCGGCCTCGTCGAGGTCGGCGCACACGATGTCGCAGTCGCCCACGCCGGTGCCGCAGGGCGCCCCGACGGAGCCCTCGAGACGCGCGACCTGCTGGCTGCTCAGGTCGATGTAGCCGTTGAACGACGGCACGGCGTTGGGGGGCAGCGCGCGGTCGTTGCCGAAGGCCTGGTCGGCGTCGATCACGCCCCGGTCGGCGGGCGTGTTGACGGTCGGGGCCGCGATGTCCTCGTAGATGAAGGTGCACTCGAAGTCGGGCAGGCAGTCGGGGCGATCGGGTCGCCCGTGCACGCAGCCGGCCACGCCCTCGGGGCAGTAGTCGACCAGGTCGAAGGGCCGCGCGTCCCCGGCATCGCCGGCCTTGCGCATCGCGTCGTACCAATGGCCGGAGAAGTTGAAGTGGTTGTTGGGGCCGGTGTAGACCTGCCCCGCCACCAGGAGGTCGCCGCCGACGACGGCCAGGCCCTTCACGCGGTGCTCGGCCAGCTCCTCGGAGCCCTTGCCGCCGTAGTAGAAGGTCGCCCAGTCGAAGGCCCCGTCACCGCGCGCGAGGCGCACGATCAAGCCGTCGCCGAACTGGCCGTCGTAGTCGCCGGTGCCCATGCGGCCGCCCACGTAGACGTAGTCTCCGTCGACGCGCACCGCGTGGGTGTTGTCCTTGTCGCCGCCGCCGGCCGGGTTGAAGCTCTTGGCCCAGGCGAAGGCGCCGTCGCTGCCCACGCGCATCACGCTGAAGGACGTGTTGGCGCCGCGCCGGTCGAGCGACAGGTAGGCGTTGCCGTCCGCGTCGACGTCGATCGCGTTGATGTTGCTGCCGACGCCCATGTTGACGCGCTTGGCCCAGTCGAGCTGAGGATCGGCGCCGTTCGCGCCGGTGAAGCGCATCACGAAGCCGCGCCCGTTGGTCAGGCCGCCGATGTAGACGTTGCCCTGACCGTCGCCGCGGATGGCGTAGGCGCGATCGTTGGAGCCCGGCGCCAGATCGACGCTGCGCTGGAAGATGACCGAGCCGTCGGCTGCGTCCAGCGCGAGGAAGAGCGCCTCGGCGTCGCCCTGGGTGACGCCGGTCACGAAGACCCGATCGCCCTGCACATCGACCGCATAGGCCTCGCTGCTCTCGTTGGCGCGGCTGGGCGGGTTGGCGCCCCAGGCCTTCTGCCAGACGATGTCGCCGGTGGCCGGATCGATCTTCAGGATGAGGCTGTAGAACGCGCTGTTGGCGTTGGTGTTGCTGTGGCTGCCGACGACGTAGATCGCGCCGTCGGGGCCCCGCGCGATGCTCCCGGCGGTGCCGCCGGTCTCGGCGTTCTGGCCCGAGTCGCGGGCGTAGTCCTGGAACTTGCCGCTCCAGGCCTTCATCCACCCGAGCGTGCCGTCAGCGTTGAGGCGCCCGATGAGCAGGTCGTTGGCGAAGACGTTGACCACCTGCGCGGCGTTGGCCGTGAAGAACACGTTGCCTTGCGGATCGGCCACCATGCCGCCGGTCAGCTCGTCGGTGGTGTCGGCGCCGACGCTGTAGGACCAGACCGGCGTGCCGTTCGAGAAGGCCGTGGTCTCGCGCGGCCGGCCGCGCCCCGCCGCCGTCACGACGTACTGCTCGCCGGCGTCGTAGTTGATGACCAGCTCGGCGCTGCGGGGCGCCTGGCAGAAGCCGTCGATGCAGTACTCGCCGCGGTAGAGCACCGGCGGGCAGTCCATGTCGTTGCCGAAGCAGCCGCAGTCGTGGTCCTCGGCGCAGGCGTAGCGTTCGTCCTCGGCGGGGGCCAGATCGCCGCCCATCGGGATGAAGCACAGGTCGAAGGGCAGCGCGTCGCCGGGCGCGATCTCGACGTCCTCGATGATC
>CALBMW010000035.1 GCA_937896275.1 uncultured Myxococcales bacterium | reverse complement strand
CTCGAAGCCGAACCCGACGGGATCGATGCGTTGGTGGCAGCCCTGGCACACGGGGTCGGCGGTGTGTTGCGCGAAGCGCTCGCGCGTCGTCGCGGTCGGATCGGGATCGGGCACCGTGCCGACCACCTCGGCGGGCGGCGGCGGCAAGGGCTGGCACAGCATCACCTCGCGCACGAAGATGCCGCGGCGGATCGGCGAGGTCTGGTCGGGGTGCGCCAGGCGCGCCAGCAGCGCCGGTTGGGTCAGCAGGCCCGCGCGCTCGCCGGGCAGCTCCACCGGCACGAAGGCCCCGGCACGCCCACCCGCGATGCCCAACTCGGCCCCGAGCGCGGCGTCCACGAAGACCACCGGCGAGCCGAGCAGCGCGGCGACCGTGCCCTCGTCCCAGAAGGCCGCATCGAGGAAGCGCTCGATCGAGGTGCGCAGGCCAGCGCGCAGGGCGTCCTGATCTTCGACCGAGTCCTTCACCAGCCCGTCGAGGGCGTCGAGCCCCAGCCACTGCCGGTGGAAGCGCGCCACCGCCTCGCGCGCCCGAGGATCGTCCAGCATGCGCCGCGCCACGGCCTCGATCTGGCCCCGCGTGCCCAGCCCCCCGCCCGAGGCGGCGTCGAGCAGCGCGTCGTCGGGGGTCGTGCCCCACAAGAAGTAGGACAGGCGCGACGCCACCGCGAAGTCGCCCAGCGGGACCGGGGCGCCCTCGACCTCGCCCCCGCCCGGCCCGTCGAGCCGATAGAGAAATTGAGGCGACTGCAGCAGCGCGGTGAGCACCGCCTGGATCCCGGTCGCGGCGTCGGCCTCCGCGCTCACCGCATCGAAAAGATCAATGAATACGGCCTGTTCACCATCGCTCAGCGGGCGACGGAAGGCGCGGCGGCCGAAGCCCTCGACCCAGTCGGCGGCGCAGCCCGCGGAGGACGGATCGCAACCCGCCAGATCGCGCACGCCGCGCTGGACGGCCCGCGCCGCGACGCGCTCGGCGGCGTCGAGGTAGCCCTCCACCAGCACCGGCGTCGCCTGGTGCGCCCCGGCGTTGTTGTCGAAGCCGAGCACGCGGTTCTCGGCGGGCAGATCGGCCGCAGGCGACGTGCCGTCCCCCAGCAGATCGCGCACGGTGGCGTCGTACTCTGCGCGCGTCAGCAGGCGGGCCAGCGCCGGCGCCGGCGCGCAGACGCGGGGGACGGGGGCTGGCGCGGCCGCGTCGGCGGGTGCGGGTCGGGACGCATCGGCCGGGGGCGATCCGGCCGTGGGCAACCTGTCGGTGCGGGGCGTCGACGCCCGAGGTCGATCCGCGGGCGGCCGCGAGGCCGGGGGCGGCGCCTCCTCGCAGGCCGCGAAGGCGAGGATCAGAGCCAGGGTGAGCGACCGACGCATGGGACTCCCGATTCCACCGCGACGGCGCCCCGCCCCGGCCGTCGACGCGGCCGAGGACCACGAGCACGACCGCGACGCGGGCGACGCCCGGACCGGCCGACGGTAGCAGACCGCGCGCCCGTTGACCGCACCTCACCGGTCTGGCAATCCTGCCCCCCCGCCGAGCCGGAGGCCCCATGTCGACCCTTCCCCCGATCTACGACGTCCTCACCGGGCACCTGACCGCGGCCCTGCGTGCGGCCTTCCCCGATCTGGCCGAGCTGCCCGACGTATCGGTCGTCCGCAGCAAGCCCGACTTCCCCAGCGATTATCAGTCCGCGGTCGCGATGCAGCTCGCCCGCCCGCTGCGGAAGGCGCCACGCCTCATCGCCGAGGCCATCGCCGCCGCCTTGCGTGCGCGCGCGCAGGATCTGCTGAGCGGCGTCGAGGTCACGGGCCCGGGCTTCCTGGCCCTGACCCTGTCGGACGCCGGCCTGAGCGCCGTGCTGGCCACGCACCAGGCCACAGGCAGGCTCGGCGCGCCCACCGCGCAGGGGACGGTCGTCGTCGACTTCTCGTCGCCCAACGTCGCCAAGCAGATGCACGTCGGCCACCTGCGCTCGACCATCATCGGCGACGCGTTGCGGCGCATTGGCGCCTTCCTGGGCTACACGGTGATCGGCGACAACCACATCGGCGACTGGGGCACCCAGTTCGGCCAGCTCATCCACGCGTGGCGGCAAGGCCACGACCTCGCGGCCTACGCCGCCGATCCGGTCGCCGAGCTGGAGCGGCTGTACGTCGACTTCCACCAGCGCGCCGCCGAAGACGAATCCCTCAACGACGCCGCGCGCGCCGAGCTGGCGAAGCTCCAGGCCGGCGACCCCGAGAACCTCGCGCTGTGGGAGCAGTTCCGGCGCGACAGCCAGCATGCCTTCGATGGCATCTACGCGCGCCTGGGCGTGCACTTCGACGAGACGCTGGGCGAGTCTTTCTACCACGACCGCCTCGCCCCCCTCGTCCTCGACCTGGTCGACCGCGGCATCGCCGAGCCCAGCGAGGGCGCGCTGTGCGTCTTCTTCCGCGACGAGCAGGGCGAAGAGGTCCTGCCTCCCTACATCGTTCGGAAGAAGGACGGCGCCTACCTCTACGCCACGACGGATCTGGCGACGGTGCTCTATCGCAAGGCGCGATGGGACCCGGTCCGCGTGATCTACGTGACCGATCTGCGCCAGCGGAACCACTTTCAGCAGCTCTTCGCCACCGCGAGGCGCATGGGCGTCGACACGCGCCTCGACCACGTCTGGTTCGGCCTGATGAAGCTCCCGGAGGGCAGCTTCAGCACGCGCCAGGGCAACGTGATCCCGCTGGCGGCGCTGCTCGACGAGGGCGAGCAGCGGGCGCGCGCGGTGCTCGAGGTTCGCAACGCCGACGCCGACGATCCGCTGAGCCCCGACGAGGTCGACGCCTTGGCGCCCGTCATCGGCATCGGCGCCGTCAAGTACGCCGATCTCTCGAACCACCCGCAGACCGACGTGGTGTTCGAGTTCGACAAGATGCTGGCCCTCAACGGCGACACCGCGGTCTACCTGCAATACACCTCGGCGCGCACGCACGCGGTCATGCGCAAGGCGGCCAACGCCGGCATCCCTGCCCCCATGGGCGCGACGGTGCGGCTCGACGCCCCCGAGGAGCGCGACCTGCTGCTGCACCTGCTCGAGTTCGGCCAGTGGGTCCAGACCGCCTGGGAGGGCGGCCGCCCCAGCGACGTGGCGCACTACCTCTTCCAACTCGCCACCCGCTACCACCGCTTCTACGCCAAGTGCCCGATCTTGAAGGCGAAAGGCCAACTACGGGCATCGCGGCTGACGCTCAACGCGCTGACGCAGGAGACGCTGGCGCGGGGGCTGGGGCTGTTGGGGATCGGCGCGCCGGAGCGGATGTAGTCGGGCCGCGCTCGACCCTGTCCCTCACTCCCCGGACGCCCGCGCCTCGGCCACCACCTCGGGCAGCGCCGGCACGGCGTCGACGAAGCGGCGCATCTGCCGCACCTCGGGCGTGTCCGCCGCCCACAGCGCGTCGGCGAAGCGCGGGCTGAGCACCTGATAGAGCAGGCTGACCTCGACCGTGTACCCGCCCGCGACCCGCGGCGCCGGCACCCGGTAGGTGACCACGTCCTGGCCGGCCGCGAAGTCGGGGTCGTCGTCAACGCCGACCGGGGCCGCGCGCGCGGCGTCGGCGTGGGCGGGGTGCCACCCCTGGGGCAGCAGGCGATCGTCCTGGCAGTAGTGCGAGGCGCGCAGCAGCAGGCCCGTGGGTCGGCCCGTCGGATCGCACATCTCGCTGGCGTAGATCTGCACCTGGTCGGGGCGCTCGATGATCTGATGGTGCGGCTCGATGGGGCCGTCGGCGCGCTCGCCCGGCAACACCGCGCCGCCCGCGATCAGGCGCCCGGTGGCGTCGTGGGCGCCGCTCTCGAAGACCGCGTCGCCCTCGGGGCCCCGCACCGTCACGCGCAGCCAGGCGCGGCGGCTGGGGAAGCCGGTGGGCAGCTTGTGGCCGCTCTGGTTGTGCACGGTCACCGCGAAGACCAGCCCCTCCTCCTCGCGCCGCATGCCGGTGATCTCGAGGCGCGCGGCCCGCGCCAACTGCGCCCGCGCGGCGGCCTCGGTCGCCCGCAAGGCCTGCGACGTGGCCTGGGGCCTCAGCACGTCGCGAAAGGTGTCCAGCACCCGCGGCATCCAGGCGTTGCCCCCGACCAGCAAATGTCGACCGACGGGAGAACGTGCTGAAACAAAAGGTAAATCCTGGCCATCCGCGCCACGGGCGATGGCCGTGCGGAGCGGCGTGCCCTCGGTGCTGGTCGTGGGCAGGTGGCAGGCCTGGCAGGTCAGACCGGCGGCCGGGAAGCGTGAGTTGCGCCACTCCAGGAAGGTGGCCTGCTCGACCAGCGCGTGGCCGGTCGGCGTGCCGTCTTCGGCGACGCTGTCGGTGATGAGCGTGTGGCAGGTGCCGCAGAGCCCAGGGTCGAGCACGTGCGCGCCCAAGCGGCCGCTGAAGCCGCTGAAGCGCTCCATCGGGGCGTCGTTCGGCTGCTCGTGCGGGCCGTACGCGACGCGGTCGGGGCCGAAGACGTAGGCCCCGGTGAAGCTGGCCTCGGTGCCCAGCCCGTCCGGCTCGATGCCGTGGCAGGCGGTGCAGGTCACGCCGTCGCGCGCGAGTTGGGCCGCCGTGTCGCCGCCGGTGATCAGCGTCGCGTCGGGGGCGGCGGACTCGTGCCAGCCGGCCGGGCCGTGGCAGCGCGTGCACTTGGCCTCGATGGCCGCGCGGGCCGCGGGCGTGCCGGCGATCTCGGCCGACATCGCCGCGCGCCAGAGGGGATCCCGCGCCGCGTTGGCCATCATGGAGCCCTGCCAGGAGTCGAAGGCCGCCACGCTCGCCCCGGTCTCGTCGCGCATCGCCGCGCTGTCGGGGGCGCTGGCGTGGCACAGCGCGCAGACGCCCGAGGTCGCGAAGCGCTCGCCGGTCACCGTGACCGGGGGTGGCAGGGGCGGCAGCGCGGCCTCGGCCACCCGCGCGTCGGTCACGGGGGCACCGTCGGCCTCGCCCGCGTCGGTGGCGTCGGCATCGGCGTCGGGCCTCGGCGCGGCGTCCCGAACCGCCCCGTCGACCGGCCCGCGATCCCGATCGCCCGG
>CALBMW010000034.1 GCA_937896275.1 uncultured Myxococcales bacterium | reverse complement strand
CCGAAAGAAGTGCCTGACACCCCCGGCCGGCCAGCCGAAAGAAGTGCCTGACACCCCGGCCGGGTCGGCACCGCCGACACCCCGGTCGGCACCGCCTCCGACACCCCGGCCGGCAGCGCCCCCGCGTCGACACCTCTCCCCGGACGCCCACGAACAAGTGACTAGTCCTGACCCCCGCGACCCCCTTCCTCGGGCTTCCACGCGACCTCGTAGAGATCGTCCCGGCGGTCGATCCACGGCCGGACGGTCCCCGTGCGCTCGGTGCGCCGCAGCAACTCGAGGTCGAGGTCGCTCATGATCATGCACTCGGAGTTGGGCGTGGTGTCCTCGGCGACCCCATCCCGCGCGAAGTGCACATCGCTGGGCGTCAGGATGCACGACTGAGCGTAATGGATGTCGGCCCCCTCGACCTGGGGCAGGTTGCCGACGGCGCCGGCGAGCACGACGTACAGATGGTTCTCGATGCACCGGGCCTGGGCGCACGAACGGACCCGCAGGTAGCCGCTGCGCAGATCGGTGTTGAAGGGCACGAACAACAGCGGCGCCCCCAACTCGCGGGCGCGGCGCGCCACCTCGGGGAACTCAACGTCGTAGCAGATTGCCACCGCCACCTTGCCGCGGTCGGTGTCGAAGACCTCGAGCCGGTCGCCTGGCGTCACGCCCCACCAGCGCCGCTCCGAGGGCGTGATGTGCAGCTTGTACTGCTTGTCGACGCGGCCATCGCGGTGGAACAGGTAGGCGATGTTGTAGAGCGTGTCGTCCTCGACGGTCAGGTGCGTGCCGGCGAGGATGTTCACGTTGTAGCGGATGGCCATTCCGCTGAAGGCCTCGAGGTAGCCCGGCGTGAACCGGTCCAGCTCGCGGGCGCTCGCGCCGGGGCGATCCGAGGGCACGAGCGCCAGCAGCTGGTTGGTCAGGAGCTCGGGGAAGACCACGAAATCACACCGATATTCGGCGGCCGTGTCGACGAAGAACTCGCACTGCTTCACGAACTCGTCGAAGTCGGCGATCGCCCGCATCTGGTACTGCACCGCCGCGACCCGCACCTTGGCGCGGCGATTCCGGCGCGTCGCGGGCGCATAGGACGGGTTGAGCCACTGCATCAGCAGGCCGTAGCCGCGGCTGTCCTGATCCGAGGGAAGGTAGTCGGGCAGCACCGCCTGGATCGCGAAACCCTGGGCGAGCTGAGCGTTGATGACCGGGTCCTCGATCTCTTTGCAGACCGCGCGCCGCACGTACTCCACCGCGGTCACTGTGTCCGCGTGCTCGCCGTAGCCAGGCATTCGCCCCACGATGAGCATCGCGCGCAGGTTGCGCTCTCGGCAGATCTGCTTCCGCGTGTCGTAGATGCGGCGCGAGAGGCGCATGCCGCGCGCTGCCGGATCCACCGCCATGTCGATGCCATACAGCGTGTCGCCGTCCGGGTCGTGCGTGCCGATGAGGCCGCTGTCGCTGACCTCCGAGAAGCTGTGCCATCCCTGGTAGTCGTCGCCGCGCACGATCAGGCTGGCGCTGATGGCGACGAGCCGGCCATCGAGCTCGATGCCGATCTGCCCTTCGCCAAAGCGCTCGACCTGGGCGCGGTAGTGGTCGGGCTTCCAGGGCCCGAGGTCGGGGAAGATGATGTGGTGCAGGCGGCACACCTCATCGTAGTCGTCGAGGGTCAACGCGCGGAGCACCACGCGAGGCTCTTGGGAGGCGCTGGAGTCGGTCATCGGGTCTCCGGTCTGGGTACCTGCGTTGGGTCACTTGCACCTGGGCGGCGCTACTTGCGGCAGGTGTCATCCTTGTCGATGCACGTGTCACCGCAGGGCTTGCCCTTCTTGCAGTCGGGCTTGCCCTTGCCACAGCCAAGGAGGGCCGTCAGCAGAACGACGATCCCCAGCGCGCGGCCTACGGTGGTCCTTCGCATGGGCCCCAGTTTGTCGGACCTGCGGCGCGGTCGCAAGGTGGCGTGCGCGATGCGGTGGGTCGCGGCGGGCGCTGCTGCTAGGCTCGGGCCGATCGTGGGGAGGAGTCGTCGATGCG
>CALBMW010000033.1 GCA_937896275.1 uncultured Myxococcales bacterium | reverse complement strand
CCGTCCAGCCTCCGCCCAGGCACGCACTGGCCCGCGTTGCAGGCCTCGCCGGCGGGGCACTGCACGTCGGCGCATGGGTCCGGCGTCTCTGCCCCCCCACCGTCATCGCAGCCGACGGCCAGCCAAAGCACTGTGAGCCAACCGAAGCGCCTCACGGTTCCTCCTGCGTGTGCCCGTCACCGAACCGCGGCGCGCGCTCGCCGCGCCGCGCCCCAGGGGGCAGCGACGGGCTGGCTCCGCACCGGGGCGCCCGGCCGCTGCGCGCCTCGAGTCCGTTCGCGGGGCGTCGATGGGCTGGCGGTCCTTCTCGCATGGGGCTCCTCATCGGCACTGCAAGGTGCCGTGGGCGAAGGTCACGTCGTAGTCGTTGTCGGCGCGGCGGCGGGCCCACGAGATGGCCCAGCGGTCGCCCGCCCAGGTGATGCGGGGCTCGGCCCAGCGCACGTCGGCGCGGTCGATCAGCAGCGAGGGCGCGCCCCGCCGCGCGCCGTCGCGCGTCGCCGAGTCGAAGTAGAGGTAGGTGACGCCGCCGCTGGTCTGGGCCCACACCACGCCCCATCCGTCGGGGCCCGCGGCCACGTCGACCGGCCCGTCCGTCAGGCCGCCGCCCAGCGTGAACGCGCCGCCGAGGGGGACCATCTCCGGGGTGTAGGTGCGGAACTGAACGCGCCGACTGCCGTTGAGCAGCCGGGGGACCGCGACGGCCACGCGCTCGCCGTCGAAGGCCATGCGGCCGAAGGCGCCCCCGTCCACGGCGACGCGGCGCGTCTCGAGCAGGTTCTCGCCGAGGAAGCGCGCGGTGTTGACGCCGTCGTAGTGGATATAGACGCCGGGCGCGGTGCGCACGAGCGACAGGCTATAGGTGAAGTCGACGAGGCCGGTGGCGACGACCCGGGCGCCGTCATCGGCGACGCGGGTCACGTCGGGCTGGTTGTTGCCCGCCGCGGCGATGACGATTGAGCCGTCGGCGTCCAGGGCGCAGGCCATGAAGACGTCCGAGGTCGAGGAGTTGAGCCGCGGGTTGCCCCCCACCAGGGCGCCCGCCGGGTCGAGGTGCTGCGTGTACAGCCCCACGCCTGCGCCCGCGTCGAAGCCGACCACCAGGGCGCTGGGGGTCCAGACGGCACAGTGGTTCCCGTCATCGTACCGGTCGTAGGTGCGGCTGCCGAAGATGCGCGTGGGGGTGTAGCTGGTCCGCGGGCTCCACGTGCGCGCGCGCGCCAGTTCGTGTAGTTGCCCCACATGAACGCCAACTTCTGGTGTCGGTCGCTCCACGCGATCGCGACCCGCGGGGCCGTGTGCACGTTGACCCGATCGATCGCCACCGGCGTCGGCGGCTCGTAGGCCGCGAGCCCCACGCAGGGGTCCGACGCGTCGTTGATGCCGTCGGCGTCGGTGTCCACGTCGCCCGCGTCGACCGCGGGCTCCACCCAACCCAGCGTGTCGGTCCGCAGCAGCGCGGTCGAGGGCACCAGCGTGCTGACCGTGTCGGGATCGGCGGTCGTGCGCACGACCAGGCGACGGTGCGAGAGGTCGACCTGCTCGAGCGCCGCCACCCGGTCTCCCGCCAGCCAGCGCGCCGCGTAGGTGGGCTGCGCGCTCACCGGGATGAAGGCGCCGGTCGTCAGATCGACCTCGGCCATGCCCGGGAAGAAGCCGTCGACGGCGGCGTAGATCAGGCGCGGCTCGGTGGGGTGCAGGTCGAGCCAGGGCGTGCCGGTCATTGCGGGCGGGAGGGCGACGGGGCCGGCCGTCACCCGGAGGTCCTCGTCGCGCACCGTGGCCTCGGCGAAGCCCGCCCCCTGCGTCACCACGACCACCTCCGTGCCGCCGCGCACCGCGAAGACACGCATGATCTCGCCCGGATCGGCCTCGAGCTCGGGGAAGCTGTCCGAGCCGTCGGGCAGGATGCTGGTGACCGTCGAGCCGTCCGGGCTGTGGTAGAGGATGCGCCCGTTGGCCAGCCACTGGGGCGCCGCCGCGCCCAGCGCCAGGTCGTTGCCCTCGCCGCCGTCCTGGGGACCCACCCGCAGCACGTCGTCGCGCACGTAGACCAGGCGACCGGCGGGGCCGGGCTCGGCGGAGGGCGCCTCGTGGCCGGGCGAGGGCTGGTACAGGCGGTGGCGCAGCGCGGTGAGGGGATCGACGGTCCAGGGGCCGGGCGCCCAGCTCGGATCGAGGCCGACGAGCAGCAGGCGGCCGTCGGTGTCGCAGGCGTCGCCGATCCCGTCGCCGTCGCCGTCGGTCTGCTCGGGGTCGGCCACATGGACGCACACGTCCTCGTCGTCCTCGACCGCGTCGCCGTCGACGTCGTCGCAGGCGATGCCGCGGTTGTTGGCGTCGGGGTCGAGCTGGTCCGGGTTGAAGACGGCGGGGCAGTTGTCCTGGGGCGCGAAGCGGGCGTCCCCGTCGGGATCGACCTCGACGGTCAGGTCGTCGATCTGCGTGCCGGGGCCGGCCGCCACGGCGGCCGCGAAGATCGTCGCCCGGTCGAAGTCGGCGTAAGGCGCCTCGACCTCGTCGGCGCGCTCGGTGAGCAGCCGGTGCCCGTCGAGCACCAGGCTCCAGCGGGCGTCCGCCCCGTGATCGGCCTGCACGCGGTGCTTCGCGCCGCCGACCAGCTCGCCGGCGGGCGCGACGGCGAGCACCTCGCCCTCGGGTTGGCGAACGACACGCACGATCGGATCGCCCGCGTCGTCGGCCCGCACCTCGACGGCGTAGCCGTAGCCCGGGTTGGCCGGATCGTTGTCCAGGCGCGCGGTGCCGCGGAAGAGGCCCGCGCCGGCCGCCGAGCCCGCGTAGCGCACGGCGAAGGACAGGCGGAAGGTGCCCG
>CALBMW010000032.1 GCA_937896275.1 uncultured Myxococcales bacterium | reverse complement strand
CGTCGATCCACGCGACGCAGGGACGCCGCCCGACGCCCGCGACCGAGGGGCCACCGCGGTGCCGCTGCCCGATGCGGGCGACGCAGGGCTGGGCGATCGGGTCGTCGGCCGCGGCTGCTCGGTCGGCGCCGACGACGCCGGAGGCGCCTCACCCTGGCTGTTGTGGTCCCTGGTGGCCTTGTGGAGGCGACGCCGGGGGCGCCGCGTGGCAGACTCCGTCCGGACGGGGGGGTGAAGATGCGTCCATCGAGCGCCGTGCTGGTCCTGACCCTCGGGCTCGCCGCCTGCGGCGGGGGTCCGGCGCCCACGTCGACGTCGGCGCCTACCACGGCCCTGGCGGCGGCCGCCTCCTTCACGCCGACGCCGGTGCTCACCGCGCCGCGCTTCCGCTCCGGCCAACTGTGGCGCACCTACCGCGGCGAGGAGGTGGCCGGCACCGTCTTCGAGACCGCCGTCGCCTACCTCGACGAGGCCGCCCGCGAGCGCTACCGGCTACACGGGCGCGACGGTCTGCTGGTCGACGGCACGGGCGCGCCGCTGAACCCCCCGCCCTCCGAGGGCGATCCGTTGCGAGCGGTCTGGGTCATCGACCCCGCGGGCAACGTGTACGCCAGCTTCGAACAGAAGAAGGGCCTCTTCCACCACTCTTCCCTGGTCGCCGGCGGACCGGTCGCGGCCGCGGGCGAGATGGTCATCGACCAGGGGCGGCCCATCGAAATCACCAATGTTTCCGGGCACTACCGGCCGCCACCCGCGACGCTCGACGTCATGAAGGAGCGCCTCGGTGAGATGGGCGTCGACTTCGGCGCCACGCGCTTCGCCATCTTCGGGGTCGACGTCGGGGGCTGATCCGACCGAGGACCGCGCGCGCTTGCCGGCGGGGCGAAGGTGCGCGATGGTGGCCCGGTTCGGAGGGAGGAGGGCCCCCTGACCACGTTCGCCGGCAACGAGCGCTTCGAGCTGCACCGCACGCTCGGCTCCGGCGCCTTTGGTACCGTCTTCGAGGCCTTCGACCGCAGCGCCGAGCGCACGGTCGCGCTCAAGACGCTGCACGCCCTCACGCCCGAGACCCTCTACCGATTCAAGCGCGAGTTCCGCGCGCTCACCGACAACACCCACCCCAACCTGGTGCGCCTCTACGATCTGCTCGAGGTGGACGGCACCTGGCTGTTCACCATGGAGCTGCTGCAGGGCGACACTTTCCTCGACTACGTGCGGCCCTTCGGGCGCCTGAACGTCGACCGCCTGCGGCGCGCGCTGGTGCAGTTGGCCGACGGCCTCAGCGCGCTGCACGGCACGGGGCACCTTCACCGCGACATCAAGCCGTCCAACGTGATGGTGACCAAGGACGACGAGCGCCTGGTGCTGCTCGACTTCGGCCTGATCACCGACGACGAGGCGGGCGGCTCGCGCGATGGCCTGGGCGCCGTGGTCGGCACGCCGGTCTACATGGCGCCGGAACAGGCCGGCCAATTCGAGCTGACGCCGGCGGCCGACTGGTACGCGGTGGGGGTGATGCTGTTCGAGGCCCTCACCGGCCGCGCCCCCTTCGAGGGCAAGCCGATGAAGGTGCTGATCGACAAAATCAGCCATGACGCGCCGAGCCCGAGCGCGCTGCGCTCCGTGCCCGAGGATCTCGACACGCTGTGTCGGGCGCTCCTGAACCGCGCCCCCGCCGAGCGCCCCGAGGGACATCGTGTGCGCGCCTGGGCCCTGGGCGCGGCCCTGGCGACGCCCGCCCCCGTGGGCGCCGAGCCGGTGTTCGTCGGGCGCACCGACGAGCTGCGCGCGCTCGACGACGCCCTCGATGACGTCCGCCGGGGCAAGGCGGCGCTGGTCCACCTGGTCGGCCCCTCCGGCGTGGGCAAGAGCGCGCTGCTGGCGGCCTTTCTGCGTCAGGCTCGCGAAGCGCCCGACCGCCCGGTGGTGCTGACCGGCCGCTGCTACGAGCGCGAGTCGGTGCCTTACAAGGCCTTCGACGCCTTCATCGACCGCCTCACCCGGCTGCTCCTGGGCCTCACGGACAGCGCGCTCGCCCGCCTCGCGACGCCCGACGTGGGCGCGCTGGTGGGCCTGTTCCCGGTGCTGGCGCGCGTGCCCCTGCTGGCCGCGGCCGATCGGCTCGACGGGGCCGATCCCGTGGCCCGGCGCCGCCGCGCCTTCGCCGCCCTGCGCGCGCTGCTGACGCGGATCGCGGCCGAACGCCCCCTGATCGTCGCGCTCGATGACCTGCACTGGGCCGACGCCGACAGCGGGCTGCTCTTCGACGAGGTCTTCGGCGGCGTCCAGCGCCCACCGCTGCTGTTGATCGGCAGCTACCGCGCTGGCGGCTATGAGCAGAACCCCTTTCTTCAGCGCTTCCGCTCGTCGGGCGGGCGAGCCCTGCGCGTGGCCCCCCTCGATATCGGCGCGGCGGCGGCGCTGGCCGAAGTGCTCATGGGTCCCTCCGCCGACCCTGCGCGGGCGCGCCGCATCGCCGAGCAGGCCGCCGGACATCCGCTGCACATCGCCGAGCTGTCCCGGCAGACCGACCGCGCGTCGACCACCAGCGACACCCGGCTCGAAGTCGTGTTGGCGCGCCGCTTCGACCAGCTGCCCGCGGCCGAGCGACGCCTGCTCGAGGTGGTGGCCGTCGCGGGCGGGCCGCTGCCGCGCGCGGTCGTGCTGCGGGCCGCGGGG
>CALBMW010000031.1 GCA_937896275.1 uncultured Myxococcales bacterium | reverse complement strand
GCCCAAGGCGGAGGGCGCGCCGCGGGTAGACGGTGCCCGGCCGGGCGCCGCGGCGCGGGCCGAGGGCGAGTCGTCGAGCGTCCAGGCCCCCGCCTCGGCGGCCAGTCGGGAGAGGGCCCGACGGGACGAAGTCGTGACGCAGGAGCTGGTCGTGACCGCGAACGCGGCGCTGATCGATCGCACCGCCACCGACATCGAGCTGCGCACGCGCCACGGCGTCAACTTGCTCGCCATCTCGCGCCAGGGGCGCCGCACCATCAAGCGCCTGCGCGTCACCCCGATCCGGGCGGGCGACGTGCTGCTGCTGCAGGGCGCCCCCGAGGCGGTCGCGGGCTTCGCCGCGCAATATGGCTGCCTGCCCCTGGCGGCGCGCGACATTCGGGTGCCGCGGAAGGGGGAGGCGCTCACGGCCTCGATGATCATGATCGTCGCGATGGGCGCCACGGCCCTCGGCCTGCTGCCGGTGGCGGTCAGCTTCGCGGTCGGCGCGCTCGCCTTCGTCGCGCTGGGGCTGGTCCCGCTCCGCTCGACGTACACGGCCATCGACTGGTCGGTCATCGTGCTGCTCGGGGCGATGCTCCCGATCGCCGACGCCATGGCGACCACCGGCGCGGCCGACCTGATCGCCCGCGTCCTCCTGGACACGATCGCCCAGGGGCACGCCACCGCCGCGCTCGTCGTGCTGCTCGTCGTGACCATGCTGCTCTCGGACCTCATGAACAACGCCGCCACGGCGGCGGTGATGTGCCCCATCGCGCTGAGCACGGCGGGCCAACTCGGGGTCCACGCCGACGCCTTCCTGATGGCTGTCGCGGTGGGCGCGTCGTGTGCGTTCCTGACGCCCATCGGTCACCAGAACAACACGTTGATCCTGGGACCGGGCGGCCTTCGCTT
Organism: uncultured Myxococcales bacterium; assembly: GCA_937896275.1. Classification (GTDB taxonomy): domain Bacteria; phylum Myxococcota_A; class Bradymonadia; order UBA7976; family UBA1532; genus JACKDN01. The sequence continues at coordinate 1,496 of CALBMW010000031.1, read as the reverse complement.
CGGCGACTACTGGCGTCTCGGCCTGGCGCTGGAGGCCATCGTGGTCGCGGTCTCCGTTCCCATGATCCTCTGGGTGTGGCCGCTCTGACGCGCGCCGCGAGCCGTCAGCGTGCGCGCCTCCGCTTGCCCGTCCGTCGGCCGGGTCAGTCGGTCGGCATCCCTGTCTGCAGCGCGCGCACGACCTCGGCGGGGATCGGGGCCGCGCGCAGGGCCCGCGGATCGTCGCCGGCGCGCGCCACCCAGACGCGAACCTCGCGACCCGACGCGACCACGTCGCCGCCCTCGCTGATCACGTGCTCGACCGTCAGGCTGCTTCGGCCGATCGCGGCCACGCGGCTGTCGACGACGAGGCGCGACCCGTAAGTGGCGGGGCGCCGGAACGATGCCTGGGCGTCGACCAGGCTCAGGCCCACGACGCCCCAGCGCTCGGTCAGGGCGCGGTGGTGCAGCCCGACGGACTCGAGCAGCCGGTGCGCGCCGTGATCGAACCAGGCGAAGTAGCGCGGGTAGAACACGATGCCCGCCGGATCGCAGTCACCCCACGAGACGTCGATCGAGCATCGGCGGGTGACGCCGGTGGAGGTCATGCGGCGATTATCGAGATGCGGGAGCCGCGATCAAGGGGCCGGCGTCGCGACCTCGGGCTCGAGTGACCGCGCCTCGGCCGCCCACCCGTCCCGGCACGCGGGCGGTCTGCTAGGATGCCCGCCGCGCGCGACCGGGCGCGAGGGAGGCACCATGTCACTGCTCGACGATCTCGTGAAGGACCACCAAGCGCAGCTGACCACCGAGGAGGTCGAGGCGGCCCGCGCCAAGGACGAGGCGGCCCGGGCGCAGCGGGCGCGAGAGGCGCGCGCGGCCTTGGCCGAGAAGGCCCCGCCGGTGGAGACCTCGCCGCGACGGTGGGGGCACGATCCCGACGCTCATGTCGCGGGCATGCGTGCCGGGGACGTGTTCGAGATGGTCGACTGCGGCGATGACCTCGACGGCGAGTGGCTGGTCGAGAAGATTCAGGGCCCCCCGGTCCAGAGCGGCAAGCCGCGCTTCCTGCTGGCGGCGCGCCGCGGCGGTGGGCCGCCCTTCGCGAAGATCGGCGAGGCGGACTTCGAGGCCGAGGTGGCCGAAGGTCGCATCCTGCGGCGCGGGGAGAAGGGCTGATGATTCGCTGGATGGCCTTGCTGGCCGGCCTCGCGACCAGCGCCTGCTTGAGCCCGGGTGGCGACGGCGCGCGGCTGTCGGGCCTCGGGGAGTCCTGCCTGCGCACCGCCGACTGCGTCTCGGGCGCCGTGTGCGTGGGCAACGTGTGCGCCGCGGCCGAGAGCTGCGTCCCGGGCGAGTCGGTGGCCTGCGCGTGCGCGGGCGAGGCGGCCGAGGGGGCGCAGGTCTGCGGGTCCGACCGGCGCTTCGGCGGCTGCGCTTGCGGTGACGCGGGCCTGGCCGGCGCGGGCGGTGACCCGGGGGCGGGCGGGGAGCCCGGTGGGGGCGGCGAGGCGGGC
>CALBMW010000030.1 GCA_937896275.1 uncultured Myxococcales bacterium | reverse complement strand
CACGCGCGCGGTGACCGGCGGCGCAGAGGGTGGGGCACCTCGCGGGGCGCCCGTCGATACCTCCGGCGGCCTGACCGGGCGCGCAGGCGCCACGGGGCCCGGCGCCGACGACGGTCGTGACTCGGTGGGTGGCGTGCGCGGCGGGACCGCGGGTGACCGGATGACCTTCACCTCGCCCATCGGCCCCGTGGTCGAGGCGACCCCCGCCGCGGCCGGCGCCTGGAACGTGGTGAGGCCCCCCAGGACCAGCGCGGCCAGCTGACGCGCCGCCGCCCCCCGGTCCGCCATGCGCATCGCGATGTCATCGAACGCGATCGGACGCCCCAGCAAGGAGCGGATGTTGGGCGGCGGGAACAGGGCGTCGAAAGACTCCCCGTATCGATGGATCCACTCCGTCGTGATCACCCGCCCCCGGTAGGCCGAGACAAAGCGGTCGCAGAGGTCCCCCCCCAGCGTGCGGGCCGCGGCCTCCATCAGCAGTGGCACGGTGTCGATGACCTCGACGCCCGGTTCGGTCCGAAGCTCGGCGAGCTCGAAGACGAACGTCCCGTCGGACCAGGTGAACGTGTCGAGCAGGCGCCGCCGACCAAGGCGATGCTCCACCGCCTTGAGACGCTGCGCAGCGACCAGATTGCGCCCGAGGACCACGGCCTCGAGGCTCTGCTGGCGCGTCTGACGCTCGGCCTCGACCTCCTGATACTCGGTGGACGAGATCAGGCCTTCCTGGACCAAAGCCCAGCCCAACGCCTCCTGCGGCAGATTCGAGGCCACCCGCACCGCATACCCGTGGACCACGTGGACCTTCTTGACCACGCTGTCGCGTTTCACGGTGAGCACGCCGCTCATGCGGCGATCGAGCATGCTGCGGAAGACCTTGAACAGCTTGAGAGGTTCGAGTCGGCCACTCTGGACCGCCATGTCGCCCCTTTTTCCCAGTTCTCGGGTCAGGGCATTCTAGACGCGACCCGCGCTGGTGGCCACTTGGATGGCGGTCTCGGTGAGATGGACCTCGCGGTGGGTCACTCGGCGGCGAGATCCAGGCTGCGAAGGTGGTGCGCCGCGGCCTTCTGCAGGGCCGGGACATCCCCCTCCACCACACGCTGCCACAGCGCCGCGGCCAGATCCGCGTCGCCCTCGATCTCTGCGATGAGCGCGTCGCGCTGCCACGCCCACTCGGGCTGGAAGAAGTGCATGTTGAGGCGGGTCATGCGGTTGCCGTCCCGCTCCCAGCCGTCGATCATCGCCTCGATCGCGGCGTCGTACCGGCCGGTGATGTCATACAGCGCGGCCAGCCCCATGTACGACCACGCGCCCTCGGGCTGGGCCAGGGCTGCCTCGCGGTACAGGCCCTCGGCGTCCCGATAGGCCCCCTGCAGCTGAAGCAGCTCCCCCAGGTTTGCGAGCGCCAGGCTCTGCCCGTGCGCCGAGATGCCCTCGACCTCGAGCACCTTCTCGAAGTGCGCGGACGCGCCGTCGAGATCGCGGTCCATGTAGTAGACGTTGCCCAGGTTGTTCAGCGCGATGGCGTTGGCCGGCTCCACCGCGAGTACCTCGTGATACAGGATGGCGGCATCGTCATACTCGGCCGCCTGAAGATGCATGTAGGCCAGCGCCAGGTGCCCCTCGACGCGCTTGGGCGCGAAGGTGATGCAGCGGCGCGCGGCCCGCTCGGCCACCGTGAAGTCGCCGGCGAGCGTCGCGGCCTCGCTGAGCCGCACCAGGTGATGAACGAACAACTCGGCCACCGGGCGGTGCGCCGAGCCGAGCAGGCCGACCAGGGGCGCCCCGCCCTGCACCCGCGCCTCGATCAGGTCCACGAGGCGGGCCTCGGCGGCGGCGGCGGCCGCGTAGTCTCCGACCTCGATCGCGCCGTGCGCGTTGCGTTCCAGCAGGCCCGCGTCGGCCGGCCTCAGCGCGAGGGCGCGCGTCCACGCTGCCACCGCGTCCACCTTGCGCTGCTGATGGAAGCGCAGGTCGCCCAACAGCCGAAGCAGGTTGGCGTCATCGGAGCCCTCGTCGGCGGCGGCGGCCAGCTTGTCGGCCGCGCCGGCCCGATCCCCCGCGGCCAGCAGCGCGAAGCCCTCGGCGCGCAGTGTCCCCGCGTCGCGTCGTGGCGTCACCGAAGCCCAAGAGGTGGGCTTGGCCACCGTCTGCGTCCCCACCGTGTGGAAGAACGGCTGGGGCGGCGCCGCCTGAGCCGCCCCACCGAGCCCGAAGACTCCCGCCGCGACCAACGCGACGCCCAGACGTCGTCCCAGTGACCCCTCGTGCATGTCCGCTCCTTGTGTCGATGACGCCCCTGAACCGGGGCGGTCTCGCGGTTTGAACGCCTTGACCGGTCGAAGGTTCCAAAAAAGCTCGACCTCACGACGATAGCGCGCGCCGGCCGCCGCCCGCCACCCGCGGTGCCCCGTGCGCCCCCTCCCCGCCCCACCGCCGACCGCGGCCAGTTCCTGGACGCTCGAGCCGTTCGATACGCCTTAGGCAGCCCCGCACAACGACCCAACATCCTGTAAACACTGCGATATTTCCGATGGCACGCCTGCCGCAAAGAGCCCGCCGGTCCAGGACGGGAGGTGGGGATGCTCGCGACGATCGCGTCAGGCGCCGTGCTCGGAATCGAGGCCTATCGGGTCGACGTCGAGGTCGACCTCGGCCGCGGCATGATGGTCTTCTCGACGGTCGGGCTGCCGGCCACCGCGGTCTGCGAGGCGCGCACCCGCGTCAAGTCGGCCCTCGAGAACTGCGGCTACGGGTTTCCGCAGCGCCGCGTGACGGTGAACCTGGCGCCCGCGCACATCCGCAAGGAGGGCACCGCCTTCGACCTGCCCATCGCGTTGGGCATCCTGACGGCCGACGGCAAGGTGCCGCCCGACGCGCTCGCCGACGCCCTCGTGATCGGCGAGCTGTCACTCGACGGGCGCGTGCGACCGGTGCGTGGCGTCCTCCCGCTCGCGGCGCGGGCCCGCGCGATGGGGCTGCGTAGAGTCGTCGTGCCGGCCGACAATGCGCACGAGGCCGCGGTGGTCGAGGGCCTCGAGGTCTGCGCGGTGGACCACCTCGCCCGCGCCGTCGAGGCGCTCAACGGCGGGGAGCCTTTTCCGACCACGCCCCCTACCC
>CALBMW010000029.1 GCA_937896275.1 uncultured Myxococcales bacterium | reverse complement strand
GGGCCGTGGGTACTCGGTGCCAGTTTACGGAAACAGGTTTATGCGACCTATCCTCTCGAGCAGGGTCATGGGGGGGTCATAGCGGATCGGGGAGGACGAGGAACGAAATGAACCGCCCCGTCCGGCGCGCCGCGTGCAAGGTCTGGCGGAGCGCTCCCCATTACGACGAGGCGATGTCGCCTTGCCAACGCGTAGAATGACCGGACCCATGCACCGCCCCTGCCGCCCCTTGATGACCCGGAGACCGGCCCACGATGGCCTGATGGCGGCGTGTCTGGTGGTGGCGGCGCTGCTCGGCTGCGGCTGCGAGGATCCGCCGCCGGGGCTCGACCTGTCCGACGACCCTACCCGCTACATCGAGCAGATCGAGTACCGCCGCGGCGTGCTCCAGCGGGATCTGATCGGGCGCGAGACCACCTACGCGCAGAAGCGATTGGAGCTCTACGGCCTGGCGGACGAAGGCTGGGAGCTGCTGCCCGAGCGCGACCGCCCCTCACGGCGGCTGAGCGTGGAAGACACGGATCGGCTGCAGGAGGGCAGCCTGGACGACATCGACGTCAGCGATCTGCGCCCCGTGATGCCCGAGACGGTGCCGGACGACGGGGAGGAGTGGATCGCGCTGGGCCGCGAGGTCGTCGCCCGCTACCCCCTGCGCTCGGACCCCATGTACACCGTGCTGGCGTCGATGCCCGGGGCGCTGGAGCGCGCCGGCTTCCTCACCCGACCGGACGGCACCTGGGTGGGCCTCGCGGTCTTCCAGGACGAAGACGGCTCGACGCGGATCGGTCCCACCTGCGCGCAGTGCCACTGCAGCCCCACCGAGTATGGCCAGCCCTCGCCCGTGGTCGCCAACAAGGGCATGGACCTGGGCGCCGCGAACCTCCTCGTGCTCGGCTACGACCCGGACGAGCGGCCCGAAGGCATCGAGGGCAGGCCAGCAGAGGTCCACTATGACCTGGGCCCGGGACGCGCCGACGTGCTGGCCGACGGCGTCTTCAACCCCCTCGCCTTCCCCGACCTGGGCGGGCTGGCGGACATGCCCTACCTGCAGCAGAACGCCAACTGGATCCACGGCGGGCTGGCGACGCTGGCGATCCGCTGCGAGACGCTCTTCACGACGTCCAACCTGGACCGGACGCGGATCCCCCGAGCGCTGTCGTGGGCGGCGGCGTCCTTCTATCGCTCCTGGAACGCCCCGACGCCGCTGGACGCCAACCCCGGGCCCGACGCGGCGGAGGGGGAGGCCGTGTTCGAGGATGCGGGCTGCGCGGAGTGCCACACCCCCCCCACCTACACCTCGGATCGGCTGGTGAGTCTCGAGGAGGTGGGCACGGACCCGGCCGCCGGCACGAGCCCCGCGCGGGGCACCGGCTACTACCGGATCCCGAGCCTGCGCGGCGTGGGGCGCACCGCGCCCTACCTGCACCACGGGGCGGTGCGGACCCTGGAGGAGATGCTCTCGCCGGAGCGCGAGGAGCCGGGGCACGAGTTCGGCATGGACCTGAGCGAGGAGGAGCGATCGCAGCTGATCGCCTTCCTGCGCTCGATCTGATCGCGTCGCAGGAGGGGACGGCGGTCGGAGCTGCCTCCGGCGCACGTGAGCCTCGCCCCCGCGCTCCCGGGACGCGACGCCCTGGTCCAAGGCAACATGTCACCCTGTGAAGGGCAGCCCCCACCTCCACGCCGCGCAAGGCATCCGATCGTCCCGCTGGGCCCGACTGGTGGTGGCCGGCGGCATCCTGGTCCTGGCGGTGCTGGTGAGCGCCACCGGCTACCGGTTCCTGGGCGAGGGCGCCTGGACGTGGTCGGACTGCTTCTACATGTCCGCCATCACGCTCTCGACCGTCGGCTTCGGCGAGACGCTCGAGGGAATGGACGCGCACCCCCTCGCGCGGGGGTGGACGCTCGCCGTCATCTTCATGGGCAGCGGCACGCTGCTCTACTTCGTGTCCATGCTCACGGCCCTCATCGTCGAGGGGGATCTGGGCGGCTACCTCCGGTGGAAACGCATGCGATCCAAGATCGAGTCCCTCAACGACCACGTGATCGTCTGCGGTGCCACGCGCACCGGCGACCACGTGCTGCGCGAGCTGATCGGCGCCGGGCGGCGGGCGGTGCTCGTGGACAAGGACGAAAGCGTCCTTCTGCGCCTGGCCGAGGAGCACGGCGACAAGCTGCTCTTCGTCGTAGGCGACTCCACCGACGACGCGGTCCTGATCGAAGCGGGAGTCGAGCGCGCGTCCGGTGTCCTGATCACGCTTTCGGACGATCGCGACGCCTTGTTCGTCACGGTGACGGCCCGCAGCCTCAACGAGTCGGTCCGCATCATCTCGTCAGCGGACGACCCGGCCTCGGTGCACAAGCTGGAGCGCTCGGGAGCGGAGAGCGTCGTGTCCCCTCATCTCATCGGCGGCATGCGGATGGTGAGCGAGATGATCCGCCCCACCGTCGTGCACTTCCTCGATCAGATGCTGCGCGATCGGGAGAAGAACCTGCGCATCGAGGAGATCGCCGTGCCTGCGAACAGCGCCCTGGACGGCCGGACCCTGGGCCAGGCGGACCTCGCGCGGCGGGAGAATGCCCTGGTGATGGCGGTGCGCGATCCCGACGGAGGCTACGTCTACAACCCGCCGCCGGGTCACGTCATCGGAGCGGGCAGCGTGCTCGTCGTGCTGGCGCAGTCGGGCTCCATCCCTGACCTCGAGCGGGCGATCGCGGACGGGACCTGGGGAGAGGACTGACCTGGTGCGGGCCGCTGTGAGTCCGCGCTGAGCGGAGGACTGATTCGACGCGAAGCGCGGGCCGCCCTCAGGGGTTGGCGTGCCGGTCGGCCACGTACGGACGGGCGAGGCTCTCGATGAGCGAACGCAGCCGCTCGGTCGTGAGACCCTCGCCGTCGTAGTCGCCCACGCTCACGCAGGTGGTGCCCCAGCCCGGCATGGTGAGCAGGATGCGGCGTCCCCCGCGGATCATGACGACATCGCCGCTGTCGAAGGCCGGCATGAGCGCTGCGTGGGCGTCGTCGCAGCGAAATCCCCGGTTGGTATCGAAGGCGCCGGTCACGAGGGCGGCTTGCTGCGGCACGGTGAGCTCCTGCACGTGCACCGCCCGGCACTCCTGGGTCTCCGCGGCGTTGACGAGGCCGAGGAAGACCGGGTCCGCCGGCCCGCGCTCCAGGCCCACGAGGCGGCTCACGCCGTCGGTTTCGATCGTCAACACGACGGCGCGGTGGGCGGCGTCGAAGAGCTCGTTGAGGTGCTTCTGGCCCCCGACCGGCACGCCATCGAAGGCTGCGATCACG